>NZ_JBFHFD010000472.1:0-6695 GCF_041583735.1 Novipirellula sp. | reverse complement strand
TTCGCGCAGGGAACTTGGCCTTTGCTACTAAGCAAAGAATTCTGTCTACGATCATTGGGAGCATCGAAATACACCCAACAAGTTTTGCAGCAACTTGGCCAAGACCAGCACAACGGGCCGATTTGTTTTGCAGCGATGACGTTGGCGCTGAAGCAATTCAAATCAGATTCGGTCAAACGTGCCGCGAGCCTCGGATTGCAGCGAATGAACCCTGAGGCGTTCCGCCGCGACTATGACGCGTTAACCGCCGTCGTGGGTGACGATTTCTTCGTTCGCCTGCGGCGTAGTCTGGCGATGTTGAGCGATGCGGAAATCGGAGCTTTAGAAAACTCGCTCCCTATGACTCGCATGCCCCGTTTGCTACGCCGCATCCAACAAACGACAATCTAAGCGGCAGAAAGCGAGAGCCAATTTTGGTATCGAGTGGCCCGCGATCCACTGACCGCTTGGCTGAGTCAGAATGCAAGATAGTACCAGAACCCTCAAATTCCGTCCGGTTTCTTGGTCCCCAGACGCTTGCCTGGGAACCGACTACCTTGCAGACTGACGAACGGGAAAAAGACGAGCCGAGTGCCTCGCAAGCGGTACGTTGCCAGGCAGAGCCGAGCAACGAGGAACCCCAAGCCATTTGACGTTATCGGCTGGTGCCCGATTGAGCCAACAGCCACTGGTGAACGACCCAAACGACCGCGGCGAGCGACTCTCCGCTACAGTTTTCGGGGACATCGTTTTCGGTATGCCAGTAGGATTTCACGCCATAGCCGGGACGCGGATAATCAAAGTCAATGATGTCGATCGTTGGGATCTTTGCGATTTCGTTTAACGGCAAATGGTCGTCTTCGAGTGTGTGCCGAGGTCGTGAAATAAAGGCTCGCACACCGAGACGCGAGGCCATATCCCAGACGCTGCGTGCCAAACTGCGAGCGTGTTTCAAGCTGTTGTTCTCGTAGTAAATTTGCAAATTCTTGTCGCCAACCATGTCCAACAAAATGCCAGCTTGATAGCGGTGCGTCGGTGGTGAGGCCACATACTTTTCCGCAAAAAAGTTCGAGCCCAGGAAGTAATCGTCACGTCCTTGTTCAAACACAAACTCTTCGCCATCAAACAACACCATGTCGACGCCGATGTCTGCGGGCAAATCTTTCATTTGATTCGCCAATTCCATCAACGCCGCCGTGCCGCTAGCACCATCGTTGGCTCCGACAAAAATTCCTTTGGGATTGGTTTCGTCGCGATCTGGGAACGGACGTGTGTCGTAGTGAGCACACAGCAGAAAACGCTTGGGCTGATCTGCATTCCAGCTGGCGATTAGATTCCCAA
This sequence comes from Novipirellula sp., assembly GCF_041583735.1. Lineage (NCBI taxonomy): Bacteria > Pseudomonadati > Planctomycetota > Planctomycetia > Pirellulales > Pirellulaceae > Novipirellula > Novipirellula sp. The sequence continues at coordinate 5,375 of NZ_JBFHFD010000472.1, read as the reverse complement.
GCGAAACATTTTCACCAGTTTCCGGATGCCGGATATCAAAGGTTTGCATCGACACAGCGGCGCCGGCTTCGCGGAAAAATGACGTCAACAACTGCTGTTGCTTTTGCATCCCAGCGGACCCCGAAGGCCGTGGCCCAATTTCACATAGCTCGACCAGGTAGCCAAACGCACGATTGGCATCGTACTGACCCGGAATCGGCCGCGCCGATGGACTTTCGATCCCCTCGGATCCTCGATCAAACCACCCTAACCCCATTGCAATGACAAGCAAGACGATGACCAATCCAAGCACCACAATGATGCCAAACAGCATCGATCGCAATAAAGCGTCGGAGTGGGGGGCCGCGACCTTTGCATTGTCCGTATTTTTGGCTGAGCTCACTTCCAGAGGGTCCTGTGATGAAGTTTTGATGTGCGATTTCGATGATGCTTCGCTCGAGCGGTTGCGTGCGGTTTGTCGTCGAACGTCAGCAGGAGAGGTTTCGATCATCGAGTGAATTCGTTTCGAGTGATTTTTTGAAGGGGTTGAAGGGGAACGTGAACTGTCGCAAAACCCCGGGCAATCCTGTCTACTAACGGCCCATTGTGACGAGTCAAGCGAAGTTGACCTACCGGGAATGATCCCGTTTATTGCATTTTATGAACAACGCGAGCCCCCCAAAAATACCCTTCGCCACGATTTGCCCGTTGATCACTCAATGGTCAAGCACGCTAAATTGAGTCAATCCGCATCGACGAGACCGCTGTTTCCCCAACCGAGACACCGTTTTGCCCGACATCTGTTTGCCTGATATTCGCTTTCGAGGCCAGCTCCGCCCCTCTCAAGCCGAGGTCGCCCGCATCGCGAGCGAAAAACTTGCGAGGGGAAAGCGACGGTTGCATATCGTCGCTCCGCCCGGAAGTGGAAAAACGGTGATGGGCCTTTATATCTGGGCCGAACTGGTGGGTAAACCTGCGTTGGTGCTTTCTCCGAATTCTGCGATCCAGGCCCAATGGGCGGCACGCACCGAGTTGTTCGAGCATCGCCATGGCATGGACCTTACGCCGCTGATCAGCACCGACCCGCAGATGCCGGGATTATTGACCTCGCTAACTTACCAATCAGTGACGCTGCCCGCGCGAGCCACCGAGTTTACAGCCGCACGGGCAATCGATCTGTGGGCCCAAAGCTTGATCGAAAAAAACCAAGCCGCCAGCGAACAAGAAGCGGACGACTGGATCGAAGGTTTACGTGATCACAATCCGAACTTTTACAACGAGCGGTTGGCAGCATTCCGCAAACAAATCCGCGAACAGGACGCGATCGGCGGTCGTGCGATGACGCTGCTGCATCGCGCATCGCTGGACACGCTGGTGCGACTGCGTGATTATGGCGTGGGATTGCTGATCCTGGACGAGTGCCATCACTTGATGGGGCATTGGGGCCGCGTCTTGGCCGAAGTCAGCGAATACCTCAACGGCCCTGTGATTGTGGGATTAACGGCAACGCCTCCGGATCGTGAGGGCAAGAAACGCGAAGACACCCAGCGTTACGACCAATTTTTTGGCACGATCGATTTCGAAGTTCCGGTGCCAGCCGTTGTCAAAGATGGCTACCTGGCTCCCTATCAAGACCTCGCCTATTTTGTTCGTCCCAGCGAAAGTGAACTCGAATTCATTGCCTCGGTCGATCAGCAATTCAACAAATTGGTCGAGGAACTTTACCACCCCTGCTTACGTTCGGACGAGCCCGGATCGCTGATCCTCAGGCCGCCTGAATCGCTAATCGATTGGCTCGTTCGTGTGCTGCGTGACCAACAACTTCCCACACGCCAAACATCGCAGTGGCGACAGTTCTTCAATGCGGACGCACGCTTTGTAACCGCAGCGGTGTGGTTTCTAAAGTCACAAAAAACCGCACTTCCCAACAACGTTCCCGAACTATTACCAAGCGACGAAGCTGAGGACGAGCGTTTGATCACGTTGATCGATCGCTATACACGCCACTACCTTCGCCGCTCGCCTCATGCGGCAGACCATCAAACCGCCACGCGGGTTGTCGATCGCTTGCGGATGCTCGGCGTCCAAATCACCGATTCAGGCCCCCGAGCGTGTGCGTCGCCGGTATCACGCGTGATTGCTTATACGCGAAACAAAACTCGCGCCGTAGTGCCTATCCTTCGTCACGAAGCTCAGATTCTCGGTGCGGATCTTCGCGCTGTCGTGATCGCCGACTTCGAGAAATCATCCGCAATCCGGTCGGAAGTGGCCCACCTACTGGATGAAGAAGCCGGCGGCGCAGTGGCCGCGTTTCGGATGCTGCTTGACGCCCCCGAAACCAATCAACTTGATCCGGTCTTGGTGACAGGATCGTCCGTGTTAGTCGACACGGATCTACTGGACCGCATCATCAGCGAAGCCAATGCTTGGCTGCAAGAACGCGGCATCAATGTCGAACTTTCGTCAGCGATGCAAGGGATGTTTCACGAACTGAACGGCAGAGGCAGCGATTGGTGTCCGCGAGTCTACGTGGAAATGTTGACCGAACTATTTCAGCGAGGGACAACACGTTGCTTGGTCGGCACGCGAGGATTGCTGGGCGAAGGATGGGATGCAAATTCGGTCAATGTGCTTGTCGATTTATCGACTGCCACCACATCGATGACCGTCAACCAATTGCGTGGCCGATCGTTGCGTCTGGATCCCAAACAACCTCGTAAACTCGCCAACAACTGGGACGTCGTTTGCATCGCTCCGGAGTTCAGCAAAGGGCTCGATGACTATCGCCGTTTCTTGCGGAAACATGAAACCATCTTTGGGGTTTGCGATGATGGGGCGATCGAAAAGGGAGTCGGTCACGTGCACGCTGCGTTTACCCAACTGAAACCCGAACTGGTCGACGGCAGCGTTTCGCAGCTGAATTCCGATATGCTGGTGCGTGCAGCTAAACGCGAAGCCGCGTACGAACTTTGGCAGATCGGAAAAACCTACGGTGGGCAACCAATCCGGGCGGTCGAGATCGGATCACACCAAGCAAAATTCACCGAGGGCTACCCCCCGTTTGCCAAAGCCAAACGCCCTTGGGATCGATTGAGTTTGGTTTCCGCGATCAGTGAAGTGGTGTTTGCATCGCTTCAGGAAATCTCTCAAATTTCGGCGGCTTCGGTTTTGAAGATCAATACGCGTGACGGCGGCTATGTTCGTGTATTCCTGGTTGGCGTCTCTGCCGAAGAGTCCCGAATATTCGCCCAATCCGTCCGCGAAACGCTGGGTCCGCTTTCGAGTCCCCGCTACGTCATCCCTCGATCGGTCGATGTCCCTGCCGACACCTTGACCAACCGCTTGCTGCCGCAATTGCTTCGCCCCTGGCTCGAACGACGCGATCGTCGGCAATGGATGCTGCACGCGGTTCCAACCGTGCTCGCCTCCAAACGCGATTTGGCGGCGGTTTTCGAGAAACACTGGAACGCCAAAGTCAGTCCAGGACAAGCGATGTTCGTTAAGAACCTGCAAGGTGAAGAGCTCGTGATCGACGCGATACGCAACGACTTGAGTCCCGCAACGATCGTTCACGAAAAAGAAATGTTTTTGTAGCGACCGATGGTAAATTTTGACGGTATTACCGGATGGAATCGTTGAACGCGTTGTGTCTATCGTGAGACATGGATTTTTTGCACGGATCACAAGGGGGGCCAACCGATGCCATAAGGACCGCCACCTATGTTGCCCCGTCCTCTTGATTCGAGTAGCGTCATGTCTCCATTTGCTCTTCGTCAAAAGCGTCACGCGTTGCTAGCACTCATAGGCATTTCGATGCTGGTCAATCACGCGAGTGCGGTGGATATCTTCGTAACGAGCAATGCAGACTCGGGTGCAGGTTCGCTACGCGAAGCCATCACAAACGCGTCATCAGGTGACCGGATCGTGTTTAATACCCCGGGATCGACCACGATTCAATTGTTGAGCGACTTGCCAGTCATCCCCGGCAGTATCTCTTTTGACGTAGCCACAGGAACAACCATAGCGATTGATCGAAACGGGAATGGCCCGCTAACATTCACCGGCAGCTTAGTGGATTTGACACAGCTTAACATCAACTCAGGAGGCGTTGCGTCACTTGACGCAGATATCGACACATCCTCGGCGACACGGGTGTTTGGCAATGGAACCGTCACCGGCAACGTGATCACAGCCGGAACCTTGGCGCCGGGGGCAACTTCAACCGCAGGTAGCTTAGGAACACTGAATGTCACCGGAGACCTGGATGTAAGCAGCGCCACTGTCCAAGTCGACATTTCCGATATCGGCGCAACGCCAGAAAGCGACCAAGTCGATGTTAGCGGCACGGCAACAATCACGGATGCCACTTTGATACCGAATTTCGTTGGGAGCCAATACAAGCGTGGAGACTCATTCGACGTTCTGACATCGGGCAGCCCCGTTGTTGGAACGTTCACGAACGAGACAGACGTATACGCGCTGCCAAACCGCCCCTTTCTAGAAGCAGCGATGACCGTCTCCGCATCACGGGACCAATTTGGTTTTTTGGTTCAAGACAACGAAAAATCATTCACGACCGTCGCCTCCGGCAGCAATCAAACCTCAGCCGCCGGATTGCTCGACAACCTGCGTGCTGGCAGTCCTCCTGCGGCTGTCGTCAACTTAAGAGATGGTTCCGCCGATCAGGTGGTTATGGCGGTGAACCAGTTGTCCGGGTCGATTTACCCTTCGCTGATCGGTGCGGAGATCAACCATATCCAAAACAATCTCGAATCGGTTCGCGACCGTGTCGTCCTGCAAACCGATCGGGACCGCAGCCAATGCCAAATCACACCCTGGGTGCGAGGCTACGGTATCACCGGCGAAGTCGATCAGGACGACCTGCAAACGGCGGGATATCGGCACCAAGTCGGCGGACTCGAATTGGGTGGCGGTGTGGCCAGTCCCAATGGGCTGGCTGTTCACTCTTTTGCGCACCTAGCCTGGGGTGATCTCGAGACCCGCGGAGTCGACCAACATGCCGACATCGATTCGTATCGCATGGGAGGCTCGGTTGAGTATCTCGCTCAACACGTTTACCTCGTGGCTGCGGGCGGTGCAGGTACCCAGGATTACGAAGTCCGCCGCTCACTGAGTGCATTGGACGGATCCGAGTTTGCCGAGAGCCGCTTTGATGGCTCATCGCAATTTGGCTATTTCGAAATCGGCACGCTGTTTTCGCACGCCGCGACGCTTTGGAGTCCTTACCTCGCGTTACACACGACACGCGTCGAACTCGACGCGATTCGCGAAACCGGTGATGACGATTTCGCACTGATCAACGGTGGCGGCTCGGGCGAATCGCTTCGCAGCGTGCTGGGACTCTCGCTCAACCAATCCGCCCCAACCCCGCTTGG
>NZ_JBFHFD010000471.1:0-6705 GCF_041583735.1 Novipirellula sp. | reverse complement strand
CATCGTCGCGTCGGGGTGTTTTCGAGTTTTGTCATCGATTCAAAGGATTCGTTTGAAAATTTTTAATCACGATGTCCAGCACGTTCGCACGGTACTAGGCAAAGTTCCCGGGGCAATGCTTAACGCCGTGAACGATTTTCTCGTAGCTACCTTCGCCAGAAGGTGGTGATTCGCATTTGCGCGGCAACCAACCACGCTCTGGCGAGCGTAGCTACGGAACGCAATGCCGTGCTTTGTCGTCTCCAAATGCTTCACCGCATTACAAATTTAGGTGTGGCTGGACTCGATCTCTTCGATGATAATCGTTCGTGGACGCGGCAAGCGTCCGTGAATTCGCTTGAACGCTCACCCCCCTTTCAAAACCTCAGAAAATCAAGCCATGGATCTCCTTCGACGGTTCTCGAAATCATCGCGTATTTGGGCCACTTTGTTGTCGTTTGCGTGCGTCTCTACCGCGCTGGCCAATGAACGCCCCAATATCATTTTCCTGATGTCCGATGATCAGAGCTTTTATTCGCTTGGCTGCTACGGCAACGAGGACGTGAAAACGCCCAATCTTGACCAATTGGCCGCCGACGGGATGGTGTTTGACAATCACTATGATACGACCGCGATCTGTATGGCCAGTCGTGCGAGTGTGATGACAGGGATGCTGGAATACAAAACGGGCTGCAATTTTGATCACGGCCCGATGACGCGGGACAAGTGGCAGCAGAGCTACCCCATGTTGCTTCGCGCCAACGGTTATCGCACCGCGTTCGCGGGTAAATTCGGGTTCGAAGTCGTCGATACGCCGGAGTCCAAGAAATTGCAACTTCCCAGCGACGACTTCGACGTGTGGGGCGGCGGCCCAGGGCAAACGAGTTACAACACTCGGCAAAACAAATCGATGGCGAAGTACGCCGATGAGTATCCGCACTCGACGTTGTCCTACGGCGCCTTCGGTCGCGACTTTGTTCGTGATTCGGCTGCGAAGGAGCAACCGTTTTGCTTGTCGATCAGCTTCAAGGCCCCTCACATGCCGGCGACACCGGATCCTCGATTTGATGATGTCTATGCCGGAAAGACATTCAAAAAACCTGCCAACTTTGGTCGTGAACACGGCACCCACTTTTCCAAACAGAGTCAACAAGGACGTCAATACGAGCGGTTTCATTCGTGGCACTACTCGGACGATTATGACAATGTGATGGCAAAGTACCATCAACAAATCTACGCTATCGACGTTGCGGTCGGGATGATTCGGGATGCGTTAGAAGAGCATGGTGCCAGTGACAATACCGTGATTTTCTATACTTCGGACAACGGGTTTTTGTGTGGCTCGCATGGCTATGGTTCCAAGGTGCTGCCGTACGAAGAAGCGTCACGCGTGCCATTGATCGTTTACGATCCTCGCCATTCTAATCGTGGGAAACAGTTGCGAACCGATTCGTTGACGGGCAATATCGATTTTGCGCCAACCATTCTTGCATTGGCCGGCATCACGCCGCCCCGCAACATGGATGGACGCAGTCTGATCCCGATCCTTGATGATCCGGCAGCCGACATCCACACTTCGCTACCGTTGATCAACGTGTGGGGGACGCCCGCAACTCAATCGCTTGCGATCGTGACCAAAGACATGAAGTACATTTACTGGGGTTACGCCGGAGACGGATTCTCGCCAACGGAGGAACTGTATCACACGCGAAAGGATCCGCTGGAATTGGTCAACTTGGCCAAGAACCCCGAGTACAGCGAAGCGATGAAATCAATGCGAGCCGGTTATGACCAAGCGGTGGAAAAGTGGAAGCAGGATGCGGTGCCCTACAACCGCTATCAAGAGTACGGCGTGATCTTCGACCGCCACGCCCCCTGGGCCGAAAAGGCAAAACGTTTGCGAAGAGGCAGGTCGCGGGAGTAAGCGGCTGGCTAGCAAGCGGCATGTTTTCGGGCCGAAGGCCCAGCGATTTGCCTAGCCCAGGCCAGCGGCCTGGGAATCCGTGTCCAAGAACGCTAGGTAGGGCCAACGGCCCGGCCGTTTATACGCCTCAATCCCACACATATCGTTCGTCGATTTCTATATCATGCCGTTTACAAATCGCCCGAAATTCATCCTGGAACGACAGCTTGTCGTGATGTTTGTTTTGGTTGCGTATGTATTCGTCAACCTCACCACGTTTGGAGTGGCTGACTGAAAAAACGCCATAGCCTGATTGCCAAGAGAATTGTGAAGTCCCACCCACGGCGGTTTTCGCCCACTTGGATGTTTCGGTTTTGATGTTCTCGACGAGTTTCGCAATACTGATGGTTCTTGAAAGCCCAATCAGAAGATGAACATGGTCGATGTGTCCTCCCACGCAAGCATTCACACATTTTGATTCTTTGACGTGGTGGGAGAGCATGCGAAACATATCTTCGCGGAACGGTTCGTCCTTTAGAAACGGTCGACGTTCTTTGGTTGAGAAAACGAGGTGGATCCAAACTTGCGAAAGTGATTGAGGCATTGGGCAAACCCTGGATTAGCGATGCAAACTGCCGGGCCTTTGGCCCTATGGAAGTATCTTACAACCATTCCCAGGCCGCTGGCCTGGGCTAGGCAAACGGATGGCCCTTTGGGCCGAAGAGGGGACTGCAAGATTAGTGGATTCAGTGACACCTTCCTCGCATCGACCGCCCTGGCAACTCCCCCTCTATCGCTCGTTAAAAATCAACCGGGTTTGGTCGGCGGGGATCCAGCACTCGCGGCCGTCGGCTAGTTCGATGTTTAACCAATCCGCTCGACTCGTTTTTACATCGAACTCTAACCCGTCATGCAGCGGTTCAAAAAACGCCGTGTCATACGAATACGCCGGGCCTTTGCGACCAAACGTTTCACCGACGATCACCACGCCTTCGCGTCCCGATTGAATGTCGGCGTAAACCGCGGTCCCCACCATCGCTGCGACGCTGGATGCAGCTAAGATCACCACCGCCGTCGTCGTCAGTGTTCGGTAGCGAAGATGTAGGAGCAGCAAACTCAGAAACAATGTCCAACTGAGGACCAGCGCTGCGCAGATCCATCGCAGCGGCCAACGCAGGAAACGGTCTGCGCGGACATCGTCGATGGCATCGACCGCCAACGCCCGTGCGGCTTTCAAGTTTTCGCGGACCTTGTCGTCAAACGGTCGATACACCTGTGCTTGGCGATAACATGCGATCGCTCGGCCAAGCTCGCCTGCTTTGAACCATGCATTGCCGGCGTTGTACCACGCGTGCCCTCGTTGTCGAGCGTCGCCAGCAGCACTCTCGAACTTTAACGCCGCTTGCTTGAACAACGATTCGGTTTCTGGCAATCCAGGATCCGAGTGGATGGCTTGGTCAAAAAGCACTTCCGCTTCGCTCCACTCGGATGCGACCGCAGTCAGCGGAGTTGCGCAGAAAACAATCCATGCGAAAACCGAAAGACGGCGGAGTTTTGCGAACAGTCGACTCGCGACCCCGTTGAGTTCAGGAATCGAGGCGGTTGATTTCTGTGACGAAAAATCGGACCTGTCCGCAACGGCATGGGTTTTCGCGATCAAGTCGATGTCGGATTGTGAAAGCTCAATCTCACGCAGACGATTTTGAGTGTCCTGGATCGTCCAAGCGTTCGGCGGCACCGAGAATCCAGTGGCCAAAAATCGCAGAAAAGCTTCCCACTTTTGCACGCTCCCCTCGGGTTGCCGAAGCAACTCGTGATACGCGGCGACTTGTCGTCGGTAAACCGGGTGAGTCGCACGACGCCGTCGCTCGCGGACCCATGGCACAACGAAGGCAAACAACACGGTCGTGGAGATCATCCACAGCCAAAAGTAGTCTGCCAAAATTCCAATCGCGTGATTCAAAAATGGACTCATGATTCCTGGTTGTGCGTTGTGCCAAACCCCTTCGGGTTGGTCGGTCAGAGTTCGCTCGGCGAGGAGCGATCGTACTTCGAAAAAGTCTCGTCCGTCATCCGCAAGTACTTTTAAAGGAATCGCTGCGGTTTGGATGAAGCGATATTCGCCCGCGTCTGCGTCAAAGACTTGGATTCGCAGCGATGGAAACGCGGTGATGTTGGTGGTCAACGGACGCACACGGATTCGGAAACTGGTTCCATCGGGATGCCACGTTCGCCCCATTTCGCTCGAGACGTGGAACCGTCCCCGCAAACTCCGCTGTAACGATAGCGGTGGAAGTTCGAGCATGCCGTGCGGTGCGTCGCTATGCACTCGGACGTCGATTTGCAGAACTTGCCCGACCGTGATCTCATCGGTTGCCGACGTGACATCGATCTTGCATGGGGTGAACAATCCGCTAAACCATTCCGAGCGATGCTCCGATGGCAGCGGAAGCACGCGGACCGGTGTTCGTTCGGATTCCACATAGACTCGCTCGTATGACTTCAGCGCCGAAAACGGCTCGAACAATCCATTGTTGTAGTAGGCGGCATAGGGAGCGAACGCGCCTTCGGGCCTCTTCAGCAGGGCACACTCTAAACGAGTGGGGCCAATGTTGACCGTGTTGGGTTCATGGAAACGAATGAACAATGGAAACTCGACCGTGCCGAACAAGGCTGGTTTGTCGTCAGGCGGCACGCGAGGAACAATGATGCGTCGGCCGCCGATCGGCATGCCCATCTGCAGTTCTTCGGGGGCAGTGCAGCGAGGTATTACTACCTCGGCATCGTTGTTTCGAAAAATGTCCGGATAACATTGCAGTGAGCGAAATCGGTTTGTCTCCTCCTGGCTCGACCATTTGACATTCACTCGCATCGGTTCACCGACGTAAACCGATGTTTTTTCTGGTCGAAATTCAAACTGCATGTTCGAACTCGGTTGGGGGACGCTGACCAGGAATTGCGTGGGCAAAGTACGGTAAAGGTGAGTTGCCGAGCGGAACTCGAGCGATGGAAAAACCGACACCCCCGGATGCTGCGGGACAAATCGAACCACCGCCTCGGGTTGGCGAAGATGTGACGTGGAGGGGGCGTTCAGCTCCAAGCCGACAAACGCAATATCCTTGTCATCCGGCGGCAACGATTCGGGTTGCTCCACCGCTTCGGGGAATTCGATCACGGCCGTCGCCACCACATCGGTGAACCAGGATTGCTCTTTGAGTTTGATCGGGATTTCGACGACTTCGAGTTCGGTCTCGGTCGATGGTGCATCGGTCGCTGGTGCCATGGTCGATGATACTTGGGCATCCGCATCTTCATTGTCTAACTGCGCACCGGCAACGTTCGCAGTGGCAAGAGCCAAAACGATTCCAAGCGTCCTCAACCATTCGATATGCCATCGACGGCTCACCAATCTTTCTCCACTTTGCCTTGGTTGCTCTTGGCTCGCTGTTGTTGGCGAAATTGCAGACTGCCCTGCTCTTGCATCAAAATGTCTTCCACCGAATAGTTGGGGACCGGCAACGGTTGCATTTCTCCGCCGCTGGCAAACTCGCCTTCCCCTTGCATCGACGACATCATCGCTTCGTCGGACTCGCTCGATTCCATCATGTCTTCGTAGGACTCTTCATCGTCCCAGTCGCCCTCGTCCGAGTCTTCGGAGCTGTCGCTGGCCAATAGGTCCAGGATCTCTTGGATCTTGCGAATGGCGATCTGTTGCAGGTCGCGAGCATTCGCCCAGCGGCTCCATTGCCGTAGCGGTTCGACCGCCAAGTCTTGGGCCGTGATCGCTTGTTTCATCAGCCTCAGTGGCTCTTCCAGTACGCTGAGCGGTTGCGTGTCTTCGGACGGAACCGATTGCGACATCGCTTGGTCAAGAGTCTGCATGGCCGCGTCGATCGCCATTCCTTCTTGATGCAATTGCCGCTGCTGTTGCGAGAATTGTTTGGCATCCTCGGCCGCCGTTTCCGGTTCCACTTCCGACGACTGCGCATCCGGCGGATTGCGACGTCTCTGGCTTTGGCTGTTCGGCCGCTCGGGAACGTCTTGGCGAAGTTTGGCCTGTTTTCGTTGCAGTTCCTGAAGCAGCTCGATCAAATTTTGCAGTTGTTCTTGCAGTTCCTGCTGACGCTCATCCTCTTTTTCGATTTGCTGTTGCAGCAGAGTGATCCAGTTTGCGGTCGGATCGAGTCGCATCCTCGCACGCTCGAGTTTGGGTGACATCCGACACGCATCCAGAAAACACGTCTGGGCTTGCTCGACGTTCGACAAGGCGGATCTCGGTTCCGCATCCGCGTCCTTGGCGGCTAGATCCAAGTAGCACAGCCCTTGGTTGAATCGCAGTGCCGCGGTTTGCTGAGCCGAGATCTGTCCGGCTACGATGCTCGATTCGATCGCGTCATAGATCTCCATCGCATCCGCCGTCCGGCCTGCGGATTGTAACCGAACGGCCTCGGCAAATTGCGACGCTACGCCGGTTTCCTCGGCCGACAATGATGGCGTAGTTGCGACGCTGATGGCGGCAATGAAAAGCAATGCAGCAATTTGCTGCACCGGAAAACGTGTACGAGTGCGTCCGTGCGAACGATGCTGCCACTCGGCGATCAATAACATCGCTAACGCCAGCCCCATCAGCGGGAATCCAAGCTCTTGATAGGTAACGTAGGTGTCGCTTCCCCCGACATCCGCGATGGGTTTCTCGCTCGCGTATTGCCAATACAGACCAGCCAGATCAAATGCCGACGTTCCTGCCGAGACGTAGGTGGCGTCGCTCGCCAAACGAGCAAGCTCTCGAAGTCCGCTTTCGTTCAATCGCGTCGTGACAAATT
>NZ_JBFHFD010000470.1:0-6736 GCF_041583735.1 Novipirellula sp. | reverse complement strand
TGGTTCGACGATTGCTCGGACGATCGATAGACAGAAAGATTGGTGCGACAGAAAAATGAGACAGCCACGGCGCTTCGCAGTTGGACCTGAACACTCGTGTCTTCTTCATTTTTTAACCGGTCATTTTTTAACCTTTCGCTTCTACTCAGGCGCAAGACGACGATCCTGGAATAGACAACATCCGCATTTTGGCTTTCCTATTTTCCTGCCCTCTCCATCTTCCTGCCCAACCCCTGGTTGCCTGGAGTGCAGCTACCGTCGCCTCGCAAGTTTGGTGCTGCGACGCCAATACCGTCCGGATTCACGTCCGAGAAGCAGATAACAATCGCAGTGCAGAAAGCCAGCCATTTGATTCGCCATCTTTCAATCTTTCTGTCGCACCAATCTTTCTGTCCTCACTTGCGGCATGAACAGTTTCGCCATGCGGGAACAAATCGGCCCCAGAATCGATGGATCGATGCCTCGTGTGCTTCACCAACAATTTCGTTCGGTCGTCGCTCGGCCGATCGGTAGACAGAAAAATTGGTGCGACAGAAAAATGAGCCTGCCATGGCGTTTCATAGTTGGGTGCGATCGCTCGCGTCGTTTTCATTTTTTATCCGTCCATTTTTTAACCTTCCACCCCCTCTCCGGTGCGAGTCACGGCGATTACCCCCTGCCATCACATCGCATGTTGACAGCGATCGCTGCCGCCGCTGACGCGGCTTAGTGGTGTGATGGCGTTCGAAACCCCATGCTTACGCATGGGGCTAAATGCTTTCGCCGCTATCGCGGCTTTCGTACAAACGCCCATTCGCGTTCATTCGCGTGATTCTCGGGCCAACCGTTTGGAAACGTGAAATAGCGTCTGCGGCCGAAACAAGCTGCGATGGTCCCTCCGGGGCGAACCAAACCAACGTGGGATCTCCTGCCGTCGCGTTGCGACTATCCGGGGCGAGGTGCGTGTTGTTCCACGGACTCACGTCCGTGGCTATCGCATTTCGTCGCGTTGCGACTGGGGGGACAGGAGGCCGCGGCACCACTCTGGCTCGATGGGTCACCAGAAACACGTTGTCCGCAAGCGGTTCACGTGGAAGGTTTTGACGACAGAAATCGTCGTCTTGCGGTTCTTGGTGCCAATGTCTCGGTTGCACCATTTTCCGGTTCTCACGCCCAGCATGATCCAATGCCCAGCGCCGGGACAAGCCGGGATCGCTGGCCAATGGTGCCCGAATACAAGAAGTAGGGGTGGCAGGACTCGAACCCGCGACCAAGGAATTATGAGTTCCCTGCTCTAACCGACTGAGCTACACCCCCGGTGTGCCGCAGAGTTTAACATACTCTCCCTTCGTGTCGCACTAGGTGGTTTTCGCCTATAAGAAAAATGACACTTTTCCCGTCCCGAACGTTCGGTATTTTCGATTTTGCCCTCGCAAACCGTCACATCCCGCCGTTCGTCCTGGCGAGTGTCGCTCCGCTCTCCGAGCTGTTAGCGTTCATTCAGCCGACGCAAACCTAAAGCGACGCAACGGGTCATTCGGCAAAACGATCCGTGCCTTCGACGTCAATCGGCACATCAGCAGCTAGCACATGTACAATGCAAGCGATTGTCATCTCTGCCGTGGACACCGTTGTTGAATAAAGGCTGTATCATTATCGAGAGTGGCGATAAGCTGAGTTAATGTCACGCAAACAAATGACGATGTTAGCTGAGCAAGTCTTGGATTACATTTCCGGACACGTCCGTCAAACGGTAGTCGCGGCCTTCGTGGCGGTAGGTTAGCCGTTTATGGTCGACTCCTAATTGATGCAGCAACGTCGCGTGCAGATCGTGGACGTGAACAGGGTCCCTGGTGATGTTGTAACCGAATTCGTCGGTCTCTCCGTGAATGTAACCTTGACGCATTCCACCGCCCGCCATCCACATCGTAAAACAACGCGGATGATGGTCGCGACCAAAGTTGTCCGGTTTGATTGCTCCTTGGCTGTAGGCAGTGCGTCCAAACTCACCGCCCCAGATCACAAGCGTGTCGTCCAGTAAGCCTCGGCGTTTTAAATCCAACACCAAGGCCGTCGCTCCTTGGTCGGTTTCTTTGCATTTGGTCGCCAATCCACTTGGCAAACCACCGTGGTGATCCCAGTCGCGATGACAAAGCTGGATAAAGCGAACACCCCGTTCGGCCAAACGTCGGGCTAACAAGCAATTGTTTGCGAACGAAGGTTTACCAGGCGTCGCGCCGTACAAATCCAAGGTCTCCTGCGACTCTTGCGACAAATCCGTCAACTCCGGCACACTGGACTGCATCCGAAATGCCAACTCGTAGTTTTCAATCTGCGCCGAAATTGCCGGGTCACCTAGATTGCTCAACGCCAGCGAGTTCAATTCGTTCGTCGCATCGAGCAATTGCCGGCGTGATTGGGCGTTCACACCGGGCGGGTTCGAAACGAACAACACGGGGTCTCCCGCATTGCGAAATTGCACACCACCGTACTGCGAAGGCAGAAAACCACTTCCCCAATAACGCGTTTGCAACGTTTGACCACCACCGCCGCTGGTCAGCACCACGAACGCGGGCAAGTCCGCATTGTCACCCCCCAAACCATAAGCCAACCAAGCTCCCATCACGGGCCGACCGGGTTGTTGGTTGCCGGTTGCGAAAAAGGTAACGGCGGGATCGTGGTTAATCGGATCGGTGTTGAGCGTACGAACGAACGTGCACTCGTCGGCGATCCGCGTCAGGTTTGGCAATAGCTCGGAAATGTCCATGCCGACGTTACCATGCTTAGCAAACTTGAATGGTGAACCGACACAGAGCAGGTTCTTTTGTCCGCTGGTCATCGTCGTAATGCGTTGGCCTTTGCGAACGCTATCGGGCAAATCCTTGCCCGTCATTTCGGTCAACGTCGGTTTGGGATCGAACAAATCCAATTGCGAAGGCGCGCCCGACATGAACAAATAGATAATTCGTTTCGCTTTGGGTGCAAAATGCAACTGCCCCATCGCCCCCGCGACAGCAGTGTTCGCATCGCCGGCCGAACCGCCCGACGCATTCGTCTTGTTTAAAAGCGAAGCCAACGCCCAGGCTCCCATGCCCGTCGTGCTGTTTTGCAAAAAGCGACGTCGTTGCAAAGAGAAATCATTGTGTTGATGCATGGAAAGCATTTCTATAATTCGTTTATTCGCTAATTCGAAAGAGTTTCATTCAAATTCAGGATCACATTGCTCAGTGCCGTCCATGCGGCCAGTTGCACGACATCCAAGGATTCCGGTCTTGCTAGATCGCCCACGGCAACCAACTTGCTGGCCGCATCGGGGTCCGCTTGATAGGTTGCCAGTTGTTGGTCGAGCGTGCGGATCAGAATCGACGTCTCGGTCTCAGTCGGCGTGCGTGCCAACGCCAATCGCCAAGCAAACTCGATACGTTGTCGTGGATCCAATTCCGGTTGGGCAAGAATTCGCTGGGCCAGTGCACGCGCGGCTTCGACAAAAACCGGATCATTCATCAATACCAAGGCCTGCAGCGGCGTGCTCGTCTTGGCACGCTGAGCCACACAGAACTCTCGCGTCGGTGCATCGAGCGTCACGAAAGAGGGATACACCGTGGAACGTCGCCAGTAAACATACAGTCCGCGACGGTAGAGATCGTCTCCCGTTGATTTGTCGTAACTGTAACCGCTCATCTCGTTGATTTCCCAAGTTCCTGCTGGCTGGGCCGGCTTGATACTCTTGCCGCCGATTTTCGGATTCAGCACACCCGCGATCGCCAACGCGTTGTCTCGCAAGAACTCGGCTTCCAATCGTTGGCGTGGCCCGTGGGCAAGCAAACGATTTTCGGAATCTCGCTCCAACAGCTCGGGCGAAACCTGTGCCGATTGACAGTAAGTCGCACTCATGACCATTTGCTTGATCGCGCGTTTGGTGTCCCAGTCGCTCATGAAATCGGCTGCCATCCAGTCCAGCAACTCAGGGTGACTGGGGCGTTCGCCTTGGGAACCGAAATCATTCACCGTCTTCACAATCCCCGTTCCGAACAACATTGCCCACCAACGGTTCACGGCAACACGCGAAGTCAGCGGATGGTCGCGCGACGTCAGCCACTTGGCCAAATCGAGTCGGTTGAGTCGTTTGTTTTCTTGATTCGCTATCTGCGGCAAGAACGCGGGCACCGCAGCATTCACGGCCTCGCCGTCTTCGTCGTAATTCCCTCGCACTTTAATAAATGTTTCTCGGGGCTTGTCCATTTCGGACATCACCATCGTATTGGGAATCGCCGTTTCAAAATCTTGTTTGGCCTTGCGTTGCGTGCTGATCAACGTTTGCAGTTCAGCCAACTGTGGAACCTGCGTTTGCTGAAAATACTGATCCAACGATTTTTTCTGCTGCTCCGAACGTTGGTCCGCTGGCAGCTTCGCAATCGCCTGTGCCTCGGCGGCATTTAGCGAAGCGACTTCAGCACCCGAAAGTTCGCGGCTGTAAATTCGCACATCGTCGATCAACCCTTTGAACGGAGTTCCACCGGGACCGCGACGTCCAATACAAAACGGCACGTCGGTCGTGATCTCGCCCTTTAACGCGTCGATCTTTACGGTCAACTTAGCTTGCTGTCCGTTGACATACATCTTTAGACCAGCGGCTTTCCCTGAACCGTCGTATGTCACCACGAAGTGCGTAAACTTGTTTTCTTGAAAGTCGTCGTCGGCTTGTACATGGATCGCATCGCCATTCCATTTGTGAATCAGATGAAAGCTGGGCCGCAAGCCATGGAATTCGATGTCCCAGCCTCTCGCCCCGTTGCCATCGTCCATTTTTCCAAGTGGAGCTCCACCCGCTTTGGTCACTGACAAATAAGCTGCGACGCTAAACGCCTGGTCACGGGTAAAATTGAACTGTTGCCCGTACTCAAATGAGGCGTTGCCTGTCGTCTCGAAACACTTACCTACCGCTCCGTCGACAAATTTGATGTCGCCTTTCGCGGTTGCCGTCAGCGGTCCAGTAGCATTGAGTGATTGGCCATCGCCTTGTTCGTCGAGCGAAAACAATGCATCAGCCGAGGGCATCGACGAACGGATTTCTGTCTCGGTGAAATCTTTCTCCCAGGCAGACTTCTGCTGGGCAAGTCCTTCGTTGAGTTTTGCCAAGTTCGATTCGGCGGATGCGATGTCCATGTCGAACTTTGCCAGTCGCTCGGTATCTTCGCTGGAAGGAACTCGCAGAAACGGTTTCGGATTGCGATCGCGAACGCCGTCCTTGCCGTTCTCGGGGACATTGTTGAAGAACGCGTACAGACGGTAAAAGTCGGCTTGCGTGATCGGATCGTATTTATGATCGTGACACTGCGCACAAGCCACCGTCATTCCTAACCATGTGACGCCAGTCGTTGCAACGCGGTCGACAACGTACAAGTTGCGATACTCCGAGTCGATCAACCCACCTTCGTCGCTGGTCATCACATTACGATGAAAACCGCTGGCGATTTGTTGGTCGATGGAAGCGTCGGGAATCAAGTCGCCCGCCAATTGCTCATTCGTAAACTGATCAAAGGGCAAGTTTTCATTGAATGCGTTGATCACTCGCTCACGCCACAACCACATGTCTCGTAGCGAGTCGTTGTGGTATCCACTGGTATCTCCATACCGCGCAAGGTCCAACCAGGGCACCGCCAAGCGTTCCCCAAAATGTTGACTGGCCAATAACCGATCGACCACTTTTTCAAACGCGTTAGCGCTATCATCGTTGATAAACGCATCGACCTCTGCGATTCCTGGCGGCAGTCCCGTCAAATCGAGCGAAACTCGCCGAATCAATCGTTCTTTCGATTCCTGGGGTGCTTGATCGAGTCCGACTGATTTCAGTTTTCGAAGAACGAACGCATCAATGGCATTATGGATTTTCCCATTGGCCAGATCGTCTTGCGGGACTGCTGGTTGCCGCACGGGTTCGAAGGACCAGTGATTCGACCACTTGGCACCTTGCTTGACCCAGCGAGTAAGAATTTCTTTTTGCGGTTCCGATAATGGTTTTCCTTCGTCGGCGGGAGGCATCTGCTCGTCATCGCTGGCAAATACGCGTCGCAGCATCTCGCTATCGTCTGGTTTGCCCGGCACAACCGCGGGACGACCGGACTCACCCGGTCCGAACACCGATTCGGCTTGATCCATCCTCAAGCCAGCTTGGAGTTGTTGGTCGTCGGGTCCATGACATGTGAAACAATGGTTCGACAGAATTGGACGCACGTCGCGATCGAAGTTAACCGCAATTTCGCCAGCAGGCTTTTTGTCATCTGCGTACGAAACGGGCGCGAAGAAAATCAACGCTGTGATGAAACAGGAGGCGAGACGTTGAGCAGGTAACACCATGGGCGGGACCGAAGGATGATGTTCAGGTGGAGCGGATGGTTCCCATTGCAGATTGCATTTGCTAGATGGCAACCGGAATGCATCCAATGGAGGTGGGTAGGTTCAATCGGATTAGTGTACTCCATTTTCCCGCGAGTGAGTTTCGCAGTGTTTTCCAGACCTGACAAAATGCTCTGTCCCGTTTGTTCGTCGTTCGTGGAGCGTCACGCAATCGAAGCAAAAGGCGGCAAAAACATGGAGGGCAAAAAGATGAAGCTCCAGGTTTCTGCTTTCCGATTTTTTTGCCACCCATCTTTTTGCCGGCTTCTTCCAATTCCCCGCGTGAACGCTGCAGCCCGCTTCTTTTTATTTCCCTACCTCCATCTTACTACCAATGTTCGCATTGCGGCGAAGAGATTGC
>NZ_JBFHFD010000469.1:0-6740 GCF_041583735.1 Novipirellula sp. | reverse complement strand
GCTACGACCGCAAATTTCTTTCCGAGCAGGCGCCGATTGCGATCCCAAAACTTCCCGAAAATCCCACCGCAGCGGATCGTGAACCGCTGACGCGGATGTTTGAAGCTTGGCTTGCCGAGTGGTTAGTGGTTCGCGCCGGAGTGGCTCCGCAGACCATCGAGCTGGATAAACCGTTTGCCGACTACGGACTCGATTCGATGACATCGGTCGAACTCAGTGGTGAGACCGAAGATTGGTCGGGAATCGAGTTGACTCCGATCGTGGCCTGGAACCATCCCACGGTGACGCAACTGAGTCGGTTTATCGCCAATGAGTTGATTGGCTCGGAAGCTCCCCGAACACTGCACGACGGTTTGCCATCGAGCGTGAACGCAACGCACAACGCAACGCACAACGACGCGCACAACGACGCGCACAACGTCCCGCACAAAGTTGCCCGCAACGGTGCGCCCCGGTCCGAGTCCGTCGACGAAACGGTGTCGCAAGACGTGTCACCCGAAGAGCTCGAAGCCTTATTAAGTGAAATCGAACAACTTTCGGACGCCGAGATCGACGCGGCCCTGAGCGACAAGAAAAAAACGTAATCGCTGATGGACAAACAACTTGCAGCTCGACTGGCCAAATTGACTCCTGCGCAACGTGCGTTGCTACAGAACCGGCTCGGATCGCGTCCGCCATCCGCTGTCAATGATTCCAATGCGATTGCGATTATCGGAATGGGTTGCCGGATGCCCGGCGCGGATTCCCCCGACGCGTTTTGGGACCTGATCCAACAGCAGCGTGAAAGCGTGGGGCCGGTGCCGGCAAGTCGTTGGGATCGTGATCAATATTTTGATCCCAGTGGCCGCACCCTTGGGAAAATGTCGGTCGATGCGATGGGCGCGGTCTCGAACGTCGACATGTTCGACCCCGCTTTCTTTGGGATCGCACCGCGTGAAGCCTCGCGAATGGATCCCCAGCAACGATTGTTGCTCGAAGTCGCCTGGGAAACAATCGAAGACGCCGGCGTTCCGATCGAACGTCTCTCGGGGACCCAAACCGGTGTCTTTATCGGCATCGGCGGTACCGATTACTCCAAAATTCCCGCTCGCTACCCTGACTATTTCGAACAGATTGATGCCCACATGGGAACGGGCAACGCGCTCAGCATCGCGGCGGGCCGGATCTCGTACCTGTTCGATTTGCAAGGCCCATCGTTCATCGTCGACACCGCATGTTCATCCGCCTTGGTCGCGGTCCACTCGGCAATCATCTCGTTGTTGCGTGGTGAAAGTGATGCGGCGATTGCGGGTGGTGTAAATCTAATTCTTTCACCGGAAACCACGATCGCGTTTAGCAAGGCTAGGATGCTGAGCCCGGATGGGCGTTGCCGTTCGTTTGACGAGAACGCAAAGGGTTATGTTCGAGGCGAAGGCTGTGGTTTGATCCTGATGAAACGTGCCGCCGACGCGGTTCGCGATGGTGACCGAATCCTGGCCATGATTCGCGGCAGTGCGGTGAATCAAGATGGGCGGACCAGCGGGATTACCGCACCGAGCGGCTCGGCCCAGCAACGTGTGATTCGCGACGCAATGAAGGCGGCCGAAATCTCGGTGGACGATTTGACCTACATCGAAGCGCATGGCACCGGCACCCCGCTTGGCGATCCGATCGAGTTGATGGCGTTGTCGGAAACGTTTGCCGCCCGCGACGAAAATCTACCGCCGGTTCACATCGGCAGCGTCAAAGCCAACATCGGGCACACCGAAACGGTCTCGGGAATTGCCGGAATGATCAAAGTGCTGAAGATGTGTCAGCACCAGTGGATCGCGGGTCAGGCCAATTTCGGCAAACTAAATCCGAACGCGAAACTCGATTCGAAACGGCTCCGGATTGCCACCGAAAATCAAGCATGGACGCCCAACAAACAAGGACGCTTCCTGGCCGGCGTCAGCTCGTTTGGGTTCGGAGGCACCAATGCCCATGTGATTTTGGAAAAGCCAAGCGGGACCCACACGCCCGAGCAAGAAGCACCACGCGTGCCGCCGTGTTTCTTTCTGCCGCTGTCGACTCGCAGCGAAGATGTGATCCCCAAAGCGGCTCAGCAAGCCTTGGATCGGTTGAACGATTCTGCGACGACCGACGCATTGCAAACGCACAACCTGTGTGGTTCGTACGCAAAATACCGCAGCATGTTGTCGCACCGCGCCGTGGCTTGGGGCGAATCCAGCTCGGAACTTGCCAAAGGATTACAGCGACTTGCCGAGGGCGTCGCGAGTAAACAAGCGGTCAGCGGCCGACCGGTGCATGGACGTCGCCCCCGGATCGCGTTGCTGTTTACCGGCCAAGGATCTCAATACGCGGGAATGGCGTCAGGCTTGATCCAGACGTTGCCGAGTTTTCAGCAATCGCTCGAAGCGTCTGCGGCGATTCTCGATCCTGTATTGAATGTGTCACTGTTGGAATTGATCTGTGACGACGTCCCGAGACGCTCTCTCGACGACACCGCGATGGCCCAGCCTGCGATCACAGCGATTCAAATCGCCTTGGTCGATTCGCTTGCCGACGTTGGCATCGTTCCCGATGTGGTGGCGGGTCATAGCATCGGTGAGATCGCCGCGTTGTATGCGGCAAAAGCGTTAAGCAAACAGCAGGCACTGATGCTTGCCGCTCATCGCGGCCGTTTGATGGGCGAGTTGCCGCAGTGTGGCACGATGACCGCAGTGCTCGCTAGCGCGGCGGTGGTGCAGCAGTGGATCGACGAACTCGAGTCGGATGCAGTGATTGCCGCCATCAATGGCGACCAAAACACGGTCATCGCTGGTACGTACGAAGCGGTTCAGCGAATCGTGGCAAAGGCCGAAGCGGCCGGAACGATGTGTCGACCGCTGAAGGTCTCGCACGCCTTCCACTCGCCGCTGATGCAAGATGCTGCGGATCCGCTGCGGGCGAGTTTGTCGCAGTGGGTTGGCGACGTAAAACTGCCTCCCTACATCACCTTTATCTCGTCGGTAACCGGGGCGGTGCAGGAAGGAACGATCGACGTTGACTACTGGATCCGGCACTTGATGAGCCCCGTTCGCTTCAGCGACGTGATGGCCGAATTGGCAAACCAAAACATTGATCTGGCGATCGAAGTGGGGCCGCGACCTCAATTGACGGGAATGATTCGTCGCTCGCTAAAATCCGACGCAGGCGAACCGCTGCTTCGCACCGTCGACACGCTGCATCCGGACGACAATGATTACACCAATTGGATCCGTGCTGTCGCCACGGCATGGTGCGTGGGTGCCCCGGTTGATTTTAGCGCTATCGATCGCATCTATCCATCACAGCGAGTGGCATTGCCAACGTATCCTTTCGTTCGCCAGCGGTGTTGGCATTCACCTCCCGCTCTGGAATCCGGCATTGGTGGTCAAAGCGTCCATCCGGTGCTGGGCAGCCGCCAACGTTTGGCGTCCGGTGGATTGCTATTTATTTCGCATCTTGCGATCAATAAACCTGGCTATCTTTCGGAGCACGTCGTTGCCGAATCGGTGACCGTTCCCGCCGCAGCCTGGATTGACGCATTAGGAATTGCAGCAAAGGAATTGTTTGGCGAGTTTGCCTTCGAGCTTTTTGAAGTCACGATTCACCGTGCTTTGTTTCTGCACAAGGATCAATCCGTTGAAATCCAAACGACGGCCGATCCGATTCAGGGCGGACAATCACAGATTCAAATTCACTCGCGGCCCCAAGGGGATGATTCGGAGTGGACACTATCGGCCACATGCCGAGTGAAAAAGGCTAACGGAACGATGCTGGCGGCTTTAAAAAGTCTGAGCCCCGCACATGCTACCGCGGTTGATCGAGCCACATTCTATGAATCGCTCGCCGCATCGGGACTTCGTTACGGTGAACTGTTCCAACCGCTGCGATCGATCCTGAATCATGACCACACTTCCAGTGCCCAACTTGAAATCGATGCAAGCTTGGTGAGCGAAGCAAAGCGGTCGCTGGTGCATCCGACCTTGCTCGATGGTGCCTTGCAACTGATTGCGACCACGATGCCAGCGTCCATTCGCCAATCCGCCGACCCGCCCACCTTTCTGCCGGTCGGCGTCGATCGAGTTGTGACGCAGGACGGAAATGAGATCACCTCGGCCGTCGTGCGTCGACACGAAAACACAAACGACCAATGGAGCGAAGTCGTTGCCGATGTCCAATTGCTTGACCGCGAAGGCCGCATTTGTGTGTCGCTACAAGGGGTGCATTGCAAACGGCTGCAAAAGGATCACACCCGCTACCAAATGGATCCTCAACAATGGATCTATGAATGCTCGTGGACTCCCGTATCGGTGACAGATGCCAAATCGGGTGAGGACCACGACACGTATCCTGTCCGCCATTTTGGATCGGCGATTTACCAAACGCTCATCCCCAAGACCTTTCAACCGAGTTCGTCGAAAGAGCACTGGCTTTGGACCCAGCCACACACACACGACGATGTCGAAGCGAGTGTTTGTGAGCTGCTGGAATTCATCCAGACCGCGGTTCGCCAGCCCACGATGCCGCTGGTGTCGTTGGTGCTGCAGAGTGCGTTTGGCATCGGCAATGAAAACAGTATCCCGTCGTCGGCGGCATTGGCAGCCATGGCACGCGTTGCCGCCAACGAGTATCCGGCGTTGCAAATCCGGATGCTCGATGTCGCCGTGTGCGATGCCGCGAGCACTGAACCGATTGCGTCCTGGCTTGCGCGGCAATCGCATGAAACCGAACTTGCCTTTCGAAACGATCAATTTTTGTCGCCACGATTGATTGCATCGCCACGTTCCCTCTCGAAGGCCTCCGACGCGTCGCAATTGCCGATCCCATTGTGCGGCAGTTATCGAGTCCGGCTTGATGGAACCAATCGGACCGAAGGGTTGTGGGTCGAGCGGATGGCGATGCCCAAACCCAAGCCGGACGAGGTGGTGATTTCGGTTGATGCGGTTGGGTTGAACTTTAGTGACGTGTTGAAGGCGATGGGACTTTATCCTGGAATTTCGGACGAGGTTGTTCCGCTGGGGATCGAAGCGAGCGGCACGGTGACGGCGATTGGTGATCAAGTGCAATCGGTGGCCATTGGCGACCACGTGATGGGAATTGTGCCCTACGGATTTGCGTCGGATGTTGCCACAAAAGAATACTTGCTCGTCAAGATTCCATCAGGAATCAGCCCGCAAGAGGCGGCGAGCATCCCGGTCGCCTACATGACGGCGCATTACGCGCTGCGGAACATTGGCCGGCTTGCCGCGGGCGAATCCGTCTTGATTCATGCTGCCGCAGGCGGCGTCGGATTGGCGGCGATCGAGGTCGCACACAGCGTCGGCGCCACGGTGTTTGCCACGGCCGGCAGCGAACTGAAACGTCGGTTGTTGTCGATGCTGGATATCGATCCGCAAAACATTTTTGACAGCCGGGATATCGATTCGCTGCACACCATTGGTGCTCGCACCGGAGGCCGCGGCGTTGATGTTGTATTGAATTCGTTGCCGGGCGAATGGATCAACCGGTCGTTGGAATTGTTAGCGGCACACGGCCGGTTTTTAGAGATTGGGAAAACCGATATCTATCAAAACCGTCAACTTGGCTTGCTGCCATTTCAGGACAACCTGACCTATTCGGCAATCGATCTGGATCGACTGTTCCGGCACCGCCCCGAAGAAGTGCGAACATTGTTTGCCGAGGTGGCTGAGCAATTCACAAAGGGCATCTATCAACCCAAACCAATTACCACGTTTGCGCTATCGGATCTGCCGGCATCGCTGCGGTTCATGAGTGCTCGGCGGAATATTGGCAAGATAGTCGTATCGCCTGAAAAGAACGCCACGCATGACGAGCGGGATCACGTCACCGCCGACGGGGCTTATTTGATCTCGGGCGGCAGCGGCGCGATCGCTGCGGGAATCACACAGCGGTTGATACAGCGAGGGGCGACCAAGATCGTCCTGCTTGCACGCCGACAAGCAACCGAGCGGGTCGAAGCATTGATCCGGTGGGCCAAAGAAAACGGTGCGGAGTGTCGGTATCTGCAGTGCGACTGTACGAACCAAGACGAACTGCTCGCTGCGATGCGGCAACTGCCTCCGTCGATGCGACCCGTGGTCGGCGTGATCCACACCGCCGGCCTTTTGGACGATGGTCTGATGCACGAGATGACGCCGGAATCCGTGGCCCGCGTGCTGCGACCGAAGGTGGGCGGCGCGGTTGCGCTGGCCAAGGCGACCGAAGATCAACCGCTGAGGATGTTCAATATGCTCGGATCGGTGGCTTCGGTATTTGGGTCACCCGGGCAAGCAAACTATGCGGCTGCGAATGGATTTTTGGAAGGATTCGCGGCGCGGCGGCGCAACGAGGGGCTACCTGCCAACGTGGTCCACTGGGGCCCTTGGAGTTCGGCAGGCATGGCGGACGACCCAACACGGCTAAAAAATCTGGCCTCGCGAGGCTTGCGTCCGCTGCGGTTTGATGCCGCTTTGGACCTGCTGATTGATGCCGGCAATCCAAACGGCCCTCGTTCACGAGTCGTGGTGGATGCGAATTGGCATCAAATGCTTTCTTCGCTTCCCGAATCCGCGGTGCCCTCGATTTTTCGTGCGCTGCACACTGCCAACGGTCAATCTCGGTCCGAGGCGGTTTCGGCGAAAGACGACGCATTGCTGCAAGAGCTTCGTTTGCTCGACCACGATGCACGGTGCGAGCGGCTGGAAATCTACTTCAGCGAGCAACTTGGCAAAATC
>NZ_JBFHFD010000468.1:0-6745 GCF_041583735.1 Novipirellula sp. | reverse complement strand
TGGTGGGACGCCAGCGAAAATTCCCCAACGATACGAGAGCCCAATCCATGTCCGAACCGTTGAGTGAAACGGCCAACGAAAACAACGCCGCCACGTCCGCGGCGGCGGCCGCCGGCGCGTCCAGCACGGTTGTTTCGACGCGGCCACGGTTGGACGACGATACTCAAAATGCGTTCGAAGCCGAAAATCTGATCGAAACGTACCAGATCATTGGCGAGTGGATTCGATTTGCCGATGCCAAGGCGGCTGCGGTCTTAGCGGTCAACGGCGCGTTGTGTGGCGTGTTAGTGCCCACCATCCATGAGTACATTCGCGCCGACCAATCGCATCCGACATCGTGGTGGACGTCGTTGGTTTCGGTTACGTTTTTATTATGGTTGGCATCGATGATTTGGTCATGTGTGTTAGCATTTCGCTGCATTTTGCCGTTCCGATATCGTGGTAAACATCCATCATTGGGGCGTGCCAATCACTTTCATCCCGCAGCCATATCCGCACATTATACGATCGATCAAACTGAGCAGTTTGCCGACGAGATGCAGCGGATCGGAATGAGTGGGCTAAAGCGAGAAATCGCGATTTGCATGATGTTGGATTCGCATGTCTCGAATTCGAAGTACACCTTTGTTTCACGATCAATTCGGATGTTGGCGCTCAGCGCGATCTTGGGGTTGATGTACTTGATCGTAACTCAGTTTTAACCGTGGCTCGATGAAATCCAACGCTCCGGAAGATCTGCGGCCCCCAGTAAGCGGTTGGCTTTCAAACGGATTCCACCGCTTCCTAACGCCTTACTTGCGTCGCAATTTGCATTCGATTGCGATCATGCGAGATTCGCTTACGCAGGCAAACGTGCCCGCAGAGCAACCCTTGATCGTGTACGCAAATCATCCCTCGTGGTGGGATCCATTGACGGCTCAGTTTTTAAATCGACACTTGTTTACCCCACGTCAATTCTTTGCTCCGATCGATGCCGCGGCGCTCCAGCAGTATCGCGTTTTTGCAAAGCTCGGATTCTATGGGGTGAAACTGCATTGCAACGAAGGAGCGGCAGCGTTTTTAAAGCAGAGCCGAGCGATCCTGCATAGCAACGATGCTTCGTTGTGGTTAACCCCCGAAGGCCGATTTGCGGATGTGCGTGATCATTCCGCAGTCCTAATGCCAGGAATGGCGCATCTTTGCACTCGGATGCAGCGAGGATGGGTGTTGCCGATCGCAATCGAGTACGTGTTTTGGGAAGAGCGACTGCCCGAATGCTTGTTTCGGATCGGCGAGCCGGTCAAAGTCGACGAACATCCGCACGCATCAAAATCGGATTGGCAAACACTGTTGACCGATCGGATGCGTGATAACCAAACCGTGCTGAGCGAGCGGGTGATTGCACGAGACTCAGAGGCGTTTGAAAACCTGTTAGCGGGCGCGGGTGGCGCGGGAATCGTTTACGATTCGATGCGACGATTAAAAGCGTTGGCGACGGGGCGGCGGTTCAAGGCAGCGCACGGAAACAAATTGCAATGATGTTTTGGTCGTGCGTCTCACTCGGGTTGGCCTTGTTGCCTGGCTTGATGTTTTTGCGTAATTTGCCTTTGTTTCGTTTGCCGAATCGATCACGGGCGGCAAACGATGCGCCCGAGAACAACGATGCGCCCGAGAACGGCGCGTCGCGGCGCCACGGCAACGATTCTGCTGCCGTCTCGGTGCTGATTCCCGCCCGCAATGAAGCAGATTCAATCGCGGCATGTGTCCAATCAGTGTTGGCCAGCCGCGATGTCGAAGTGGAAGTGCAGGTGTTGGACGACGATTCGGATGACGCGACTGCGGCGGTGGTGCTTGAAATGGCAACGGTGGACAAGCGAGTTCGCTATTTGTCAGGCCATCCGTTGCCACCGCAGTGGAATGGAAAGCAGCATGCATGTTGGCAATTGGCATCCTCGGCAAACTATCCGCGTTTGTTGTTTCTCGACGCAGATGTACGACTGCAGCCGCACGCGATCAAGTCGTTGGTTGATTGGCAAGATGCAAATCAAATTGCCTTGCTGAGCGTGTTTCCCCAGCAAGAGACGGAGACGTTGCTCGAAAAACTGCTGATCCCGATGATGCACTACATCCTGCTCGGTTTCTTGCCAATCGCAAGGATGCGAGCGAGTACGAGCCCCGCTTACGCCGCTGGGTGTGGGCAATTGTTTATGACGCTGAAAACCGACTATGACGCGGCCGGCACTCATTGTGCGATCCAAGCATCGCGTCATGATGGCGTCAAGCTGCCACGGATCTACCGCCAAGCCGGATTGATGACCGATGTGGTGGACGGAACGGACTTGGCTCGCTGCCGGATGTACCGAAACGGTGGGCAAGTGATCCGAGGTCTGCTGAAAAATGCAGACGAAGGGATCGCCAACCCACGTTTGATTGGCGTGTTTACGTTGCTGATTTTGGGAGCGAGCGTGTTGCCGATCGTGATGTTATCGATTGCGATCGTAAAACAATCACCGCTGGGAATTGGGATCGGGGTGATCGCCGTCCTGCTGGCCCATCTTCCTCGAGCGTTGGCAGCGTTCTATTTTCGGCAACCGCTTGTCGGCGTTTTGCTGCACAGCGTTGCCGCCACGCTATTTATCGGGCTGCAGTGGACCTCGCTAGCATTGGCAATGTTCGGAAAAAAAGTCCGATGGCGTGGGCGAAATTAGTAAAAACGCAGCCCATGCATCACGTTGACGCCTCTCCCCCCCTTTTGTCAACGAATGAAGGCGAAATGCTATGGCGTTGCCACTTTGTAATTGATTACGTTCGCGGCAATGGTCCGAGGTCATCTCGGGTTGAATGGAATCAAATCGCCCATTTTGCTGGTCGCCCGAAGCGTCCGAGAGTTGGAGAATCGTCATGCAAACGCTGAAAACTGCGGCAATTATCGTCTTGCTGATGACGGTGATGTACACAGCGTACATGTCACTCACTACCCCGCCTGATTCGTTGCCACCGGAAGTCGAGCGCATCGTGATGGACGAAGGCGGGCTGGACATCGAGAGCGGCTTGCCTGAGTCGCTGGGCGAATTGGAAATCAATGGCGGGATGCCTGAATCGTCCGCAATCGCCGATAGCTCGGAACCCACATTCGGCCAGTCCTTTAACGACCTTCCCGCCGCCGGTTCGACCACCCCAGTCGCGACCACCCCAGGCCCCAATGCAAGCGGTGTGTCGATCCAGCTTTCGGATACTCATGGCAACGATAGCTTGACGGTTCATCAGCCCAGCGATGATACGCCCGCCTACATGGACCTCGGGGCTAGCTCGGGAACTCAAGCCAGTTTAGCGTCGGCGAGTACGGGGATGTCTGCCGCTGCCACCTTGCCTCTCGGTACTGCTGCGGGTTCGAGTGCTTATGGCGCCACCGACATGACATTTGATATGCCCGATCCCACCGACGACGAGAACAAGCTTCCCGAAGACGGTTCGGTTGCGTTTGATCCTTCCGCAGGTCCTGGGACCGCCCTTTCCGAATCAGCGGACGGTATCGCAACGGTTAGCGGCACTTCGGATCCCACCAAAAACAACGTTGGGCAGGCCAATGCCCTGCAGTTGGCCGACGATCAATACAAATCGGATCAACGCAAAGAGGCTCTTGAAACACTTAGTCTGTTCTACCACACGCCCAATCTGCCATCGGCTCAGCGGCAAGAATTACTCAGCCGGCTCGATCCGCTTGCGGCCGAAGTCATTTATTCACGTCGCCATTTGCTTGAACAGCCTCATCGCGTTGGGCATCACGAAACCTTGATGCAAATCGCCGTGAAATACGAGGTGCCTTGGCAATTGTTGGCAAACATCAATGGCATCGAAGACCCCATCACCGTATTGCCTGGGACCGAATTGAAAGTCGTGCGGGGACCATTCCGAGCCGACGTCGATCTGGGCAAACAGGAAATGACGTTGTTCCTTGGCGATCTGTACGCGGGTCGCTTCCCAATCGCGGTGGGGAATGATCCTCAGCCACGTCCAGGAACGTTTACGGTTCAGGACAAGCAATCCGAGCGACCGTTTTACGGCGCCAGCGGTTCTCCTGTGCCAGCCAACAGTCCCGACAATCCGTATGGATCATTGTGGCTCGATCTTGGCGGTCAATTGTGTATCCACGGCAGCCCCTATGCAACGCGTCCCAGCGACCAAGGGTGCATCAGCGTGGCAGCGGATTATGCCGACGACCTGTATGGGATTCTGACCCAGGGTTCCTCGGTGACGATTCGCCGGTAAGATTTTGGTTGTGCTTTGTTCGCATCACATGCACCATCAAATCATCTACCTAACCCCTCGCTGAGACTTATGACCTACAACCGAGACGCACTTTTAGACCTGATTCGTGCCGAAGCTTTACAAACAGGCGAATTCACGCTCGCCAGTGGCAAAAAGGCTTCTTATTACCTCGATTGTCGAAAAATCACGCTCCATCCCAAAGGGGCAAATTTGATCGCCGAAGGCATGCTCAGCGTGATCCAATCTGCGGGCGAATTGCCCGATGCGGTCGGGGGGATGGCAATTGGTGCCGATCCAATCACCGCGTCGATCGTGACAATCGCTGGCCAACGCGACTTGCCGCTCAAAGGATTCATGGTTCGCAAAGAACCCAAGGGGCATGGAATGGGGAAACAGGTCGAAGGACCTGTCCAACCGGGCCAACGCGTCGTGATCGTCGAAGATGTGATCACCAGCGGCGGCAGTGCAATCAAGGCAGTCGAAGCGGCCGAGGCTTTTGGATTAAAAGTCGACTGCGTGATCGGGATCATCGACCGCTTGGCCGGAGGTGCCGAGGCGTTCGCGGCCAAAGGGCTCGAGTTGAAGGTGCTGACCACCATTCGTGATTTTGGCATCGAACCTTAAAAATCGGCAATCGCCATCCTGGCTGAGGATTGGTCGAACCACCGAATGGAATCCCGTTGGCTGCGGAGCGAACTTTGGAAACATCACTGCACCAACAACTCAAACGCTGTTACGCCCCGGACGAAGCAAGTACCGAAGTCGTGCTGGGCGATTATCGTATCGATGCGCTTCGCGATGATGAGCTGATCGAGATCCAATGTGCTTCGTTGTCGGCGATCCGGGACAAGTCGCAAAAGTTGTTGGCGCGGCACAAGCTGCGTGTGGTCAAACCCGTGGTTTGGCGAACGCGGATTGCCAAAGCGAAACAGGCTGGCGGAGCGATCACGTCGAGCAGGATGAGTCCCAAGCGGGGCGACATCCTCGAGGTGTTTGAGGATCTGATCTATTTCACTCGAGTGTTTCCGCACCCCAACTTGGTGCTGGAGGTACCGATGGTGCAGGTGATCGAGACTCGGATTCCGTGCAAGCGTCGGCGTGGCCGGCGACGCAAAGATTACACGGTACATGACGTGGGACTCGAGTCGATCGAATCGACTCACGAGTTTCGCTCGGTCGACGATCTGCTGAGAATCGTCAACGTGCCCGAGGGGACGACCGTCTTTAACACGTCAGACTTGGCCAGCTGGATTGACCGTCCACGCTGGGTCGCCCAAAAGATCGCGTACACGCTGAAGCACATGTCGGCGATCGATATGGTCGCGCGGCGTCGCAGCGGAATTATTTACGAGCGCAAAGCGGCGTAACACTCGACACGTCGCCTCCGCACCGGATCCCCCCCTCCGCGTGACCTTTCCTGGTTCGATTCTTCGGCGTGGACGTCGCTTAGCCGCGACCGTTACTCGAGGGAGCCCCGATCTTCAGCCGGCGGCGTTTCGTAGCGATGGTCGCCTTCTTGATCCCTAGCTTTTTAGCGATTTCCTCGTCTGGAACCTTGCCCAACATCTTGATCTCTTCAGGAGTCCAGGTGTGACGTGCTCCGTTGATCCGGATTCCATGGCGGCTTCGGTAACCACTAATCGCACTGACGGGAATCCCGGTTTTCTCACTGACTTTGGAGTCAGGGATTTTGCCGAGCATCTTGATCACTTCGGGGGTCCAGCGAGCTTCGGTCGCTGCAACGGTCGGATTTTCGATTCCGAGCGATTGGCGTTTTGCGATCACTTTACGGCGGCCGATCTTCATTCGGCGAGCAATTTCAGCGTCCGAAAGTTTGCCGAGCCAGCCCAGTTCCTTTTTCGACCATTTCCGCGCCGGGCGTCCTTTCCGGATCGGTTCGATCCCAAGCGATTCGCGTTTCGAAGCGACCGTCGTCGCGTCAAGATCCAAGCGACGTCCAATTTCAGCATCTGAGATTGCGCCTAACCACTTCAATTGGGCTTTGGTCCAGCGGTGTCGCAACTGTTTGCGTGAATACCCAAAAGGCTCGATTCCCAGTTGCGCACGTTTCCGCGATACAGCAGTCTTGGTCACTCCCAGCTTGGCGGCGATATCGACATCCGATTGGGTGCCAAGTAAGGCAATATTCTTCTTGGTCCATTTCGTCCAACCATGCGGAATGATGCCGCGAACTTGGCGAGCCGCTTGGATTGCCTCAATCGGCAACCCAGCGTGATTGGCTAGTTCCGCATCCGGAAGCTTCCCTAGCTTCTTCGTGATCGTCGTTGGTAGTTTTGTAGGCATGAAGACTGCTTGATAAGAGTCAGATAAGCTCAGGCGATGTCACATGTCTCTGTGTCGAGAACGCAATCTCGCCATATGAAGAGCCGTGAAATTGCTTTACAAACTTATGAAAACAGAAAACATAACGGTTCTCAATAGCTTGCTATCTGTAAATTGCACTTTGCGCGTTCTTTGCGCCTATAAAACGGGGGGG
>NZ_JBFHFD010000467.1:0-6774 GCF_041583735.1 Novipirellula sp. | reverse complement strand
TGTATCCACCCGAATTGGGGACGGTTTTCTTGGTTGGCCCGATGCCGCGCCATTCGACAAGATCATCGTCACCTGCAGTCCCGAATCGGTGCCGCTGCCGTTGATTGAACAACTTCGCGAAGGAGGGCTGATGATCATTCCCGTCGGCCAACGCTACCAGCAGACGTTGTATCGGATGCAGAAGGTGGATGGAAAATTGGTCCGCCAAGCACTGCACCCTACCCTGTTTGTGCCGATGACGGGCGAAGCGGAAGAGGGACGCCAGCAATTGCCGGATCCCGCGAACCCGGTGGTGATCAATGGAAATTTCGAGACGCTGCCGACCGCAGAGCAGAGTTCGACCGAAGACTTCGTTCCCGGGTGGTACTACGGACGCCAAGTCAGGCAGGTCACTCCGTCTGCGGAATCCGAGAGTGAGGGTTCGCAGTCGTCTTCGGGATCCGCACGCGTGACCGCCCCCGAAGGCGCGACGTTCGTGCGATTTGAGAACGAGACAGCCGGATTGAGCTCGCATTTACTGCAAGGCATCGCGATCGATGGCCGCGAAGTGTCCATGATCCGGTTGAGTGGACGGGTGCAGATCGAAAACGTCAAAATTGGCCCCAATCCTGATTCGGTTCCGATGATCGCGATCAGCCTGTATGACGAACAGCGGCGTGATTTAGGCGCGTTTTGGCTTGGTCCGTTTCGGGGCACCCGGTCGTGGCGTGATGTCAGTCGATTGGTGCGAATCCCTCATCAAACCCGCGAGGCAATTTTGCGGATTGGGTTGTTCGGAGCCACTGGCAAGGCGGAATTCGACGCCATTGCAATCGAAAAGGTGGACTGAATTTTCGCCTGAAGTGCTTTTTTTCTGCCGCTGGCGAACTGCGGCGTTTTGTCTCTGTATCCGCCTCGAAGTAACTCGATCCGCTGAAAGTTTGGCAGCGGAAAATAGCTCAATTTTGCCAAGGAAAAGGCGGTTTTTCTCGGCTCGCTCTCGTTTTCGGAGTACCGAAATCCGGTGCGAGGATTGTTAACCTTGGCGAGGTCGGGTGGTTCGATTGCCGCCCTAGCTTGTTTCTAATCGGTAAATTTTGCCCAGGCTGCTTGTTTAACGCATTTCAACGGTTATTCTACCGCTGATACCAATTGTATCGGATATCGCTACAAGGCTTTCAGAACGTGTTCAAATATCGACGGAGGGGATTGAATTGGCTATCAGGCATTTCCAGGTTTTGACCATCACCGCATCGGTGGTCCTATTCTCTAGCTTGCCGAATTCGGTTCAAGCGGGAGGTTCATGGGGAGGCAGCTACGGCTCGTCCGGTGGCTATTCTTCCTCGGGTGGTTCCTCCGGCGGAGGACTGTTGAGCAGCTACCGAGCACGCCGCTTTTCGGCTGGCTCGAGTGGCGGATCCAGCGGTGGTTCGTCCGGCGGGTCAAGCGGCGGATACTACAGCGCCTCGAGCGGTGGATCCTCCGGTGGTTCGAGTGGCGGAGCCTCAGGGGGCTACTCGGTTTCTTACGCCTCAAGTGGCAGTTCGGGGGGCAGCTCCGGTGGTCGCGTTGGACCGATCCGTCGGCTGTTCGCAAAGATGCACAGCAAGGGAAGTTCGGGCGGTAGCAGCGGCGGATCGAGCAGCCATGGCAGCTCGGGCGGAAGTTCCGGCGGCAGCTCGGGCGGACGTCACGTGCACTATGCGAGCTATTCGTTGAGCTCCGGTGGATCCTCTGGCGGTTCGTCCGGCGGTGTGGTCTACGGTCACTACTCGAGTCCCGTTTCCTCCCCGATTTCCTCGGGTGTTGACGCCGGTTACGAGTCACCGATCATCGAATCGGGCTACGAAACGTACTCCGCACCGATCGAAGGCACGATTATCGACAGCAGCTACGACTCGGGCGTCAGCGCTCCAGTGCAAGGTTCGGCTGAGCCATCGGCTTCGACCGCAACCGAAACGATCAACGACTCGACTCGTTACGAATCGGCTAAGCCCAGTATCGAGCAAGATTCGGCGCTGTTGACTGTGGCTGTGCCAAGTGATGCGACGGTCACCGTCAACGGTCATGCCACCACCAGCGAAGGCAATGTTCGTCAGTTCATGTCGCGTGGCTTGAAGGATGGTTACGTCTACACCTATGTCGTGAACGTCGACTACACCGTCAATGGCGAAACGCAATCGGAATCCAAGGAAGTCAAGCTTCGTCCCGGCGATGTCGAGCAGATCGTCTTCGATTTGAATGAGGCTAACGACACTTCGAACAGCGAAGAAAAAGTGGCTCCGAAGACCGACGAATTGGTGACGGTTGTGAAGTTGCACGTGCCTGAAGACGCGAAGGTCACGCTGGCGGGCAACGAGACTGCGGGACAAGGTTCGATTCGTACCTTCCGCACGAACCAGTTGAAGGTTGGCGAACAGTGGAGCGGGTACACCGTTCACGTCACCGCGATCGTCAACGGTCAACCTATTAGCAAAGAACGAACCGTCGACGTGATTGCCGGTGGTACCACCGAGCTGGTCTTCGATTTCAACGATTCGTCGATCGCTCAGCGATAATATTGCGGGTTGCAATTCGTCGTAAAGGCGGAAAGCGAAGCATCATTGAGCCGCGTTCTCCCCGTCGAGAACGCGGCTTTTTGTTTGGCTGTTCACTATCGGGACAGTGAACGCGTCTGTACTTCCACGCGTCCCGGACTAACTTAGAACGGTCTACGCAGGTCAATATGAGTCATTTCACATCATGATCTGAGCCGACGGCGCTAGCCGCGGGCAAGTTTCCTGCAATATTGATGCTCACTGCGGCTCGCCCCGTCGGATCACAAAAGGATCGACGTTTCACCGGTAGACACCGAACGACCTGCTTACCACATTATTTTCTGCGGAGCTGCTTTAGCGACATGACGACCGAAGAAACTCCGAGGGTGTCAGCACGGATACGCTGGTTTGTGTCCATCCTCATCTGCGTACATCTGATAGCACTCGTCTTGCCCCCACTCGCTTTTCAAACTCGCGGTGCATTGGGCGATTCGCCTTCGGTTCAAACGCTGCTGACGCTGGTTCGCGACTACACTCAATTTCTGTATATCGATCGTGGCTATGCCTTCTTCGCTCCCGATCCGGGACCCAGCCATTTAATTCAAGCTGCGATTACGGATGCGTCAGGAGAGACCGACGAGAAGATGATTCCGAGTTTGGAGGATCAATGGCCCCGGCTGCTTTATCACCGTCATTTCATGTTGGCGGAATATTTAAGCGAGATTTATCAGCCGCCCAATCCCCCCGAAGAGATCGCGAAACTGGATCCTGTGGGAGCGCAGCTGTGGGAACAATCACGCGCCCGCTACGAGTACGTTCGCCAATCGATCGTCGATCATCTGCAATACAAAAACAACGGTCGACGTGTCGTGATCCGTCGCATCGAACATGCCTTGCCCGGTTTCATCGAACTCGCCAATGATCCGATTCCGCTGAATGATCCGCGGTTGTACCGCGTGTTGCGAGACCAAGCCTTTGATCCTCAGCAAACCAGCGAAACATCAAGCAACCTTCCTGAGGCAATTCCGGCGCCGAAAAATATTGAGCCTGCTGCCGAGCCGAGTGCGCCCCGCGTGAACGAGGATGAAACACCACCGCCGGATCGATCGCCAGAGTCACCGACGGGAGCAGAGTCACCGGCGGGAGCAGAACCACCGTCGGGGGCACAGACGGAGACAGCAGCGGAGGTCCAGGAATGAACGGGCAAACGGTAATCGAACTTTTCAAGTCATGGGGGTTACAGTTGGTTACCGCGTGGGACCGTTTCTGGTTCACGCCGCGGTATCCGCAGGTGTTGGCTGTGTTGCGAATCGTAACCGGCGGCATGCTGTTTTATTCGCATCTCGTGTTGGCAACGCAGCTTGGTGATTTCCTTGGCGATCACGCATGGATCAACAACGCCACGATCGCGCAGTTGCACGATGGTGCGTTTGGTTCGTCCGATATGGGGCGTAGCTATCTGTGGCATCTGAGTAACCCGCTGCTGTTGTGGTTGCACCACGGTCTGACGCTGCTGATCACGGCGGCGTTTGCGGTCGGGTTTATGACCCGTGTGACAGCGCCGGCGGCTTGGTTTTTGCAAATCATGTACATCCACCGTTTGACAGGAACGCTGTTTGGGCTTGATCAAATCGTGACGTACATGGCGATGTATTTGATGTTGACGCCCAGCGGCAGCTGTTTCAGTGTCGATGCATGGCTACGCGAACGTTTTTCAGAACGCCGCGGATCAAATCGGAAATTAGCGTGGCTGTTGCCCGAGAATCGGCCCAGTGTGGCGTCCAATGTGGGAACGCGGTTGCTGCAATTGCACCTTTGCGTGATCTATCTGTTTGGCGGTTTGGCCAAGGCGCGTGGCGAGCTGTGGTGGGACGGGACTGCAATCTGGTTTGCGATGGCCAACTACGAATACCAATCCATGAACATGACTTGGATCGGCAGCTATCCACGCGTTTTCTCGGCACTGACGCATTTGACCCTGTTTTGGGAAGTGTTCTATTGTGCGTTGGTGTGGCCTCGTCTCAGTCGTCCCGTCGTCATTGCGATCGCCATTTTGGTGCATGGTGGGATTGCGACGTCACTGGGAATGGCAACGTTTGGTTTCATGATGATCGCTGCGAACTGCATTTTTATCGAGCCAAAATGGTTGCTGTTGCGATCCGCTTGCGAACCCGCCATCCCATCGGTGGCGAGTGTCGCTGAGGATGCTCCCCGCAACGAAAGCGTTGTCGATGATCTCGAACTGCGGCAGCGTGAGGAAAAGCTTGCCGCGGATAAAGAGAAGTTAAAGCAGCGAGTGGAGACGCTGAAAAAACGCGAACGTAAGGTCCG
Organism: Novipirellula sp.; assembly: GCF_041583735.1. Classification (NCBI taxonomy): domain Bacteria; kingdom Pseudomonadati; phylum Planctomycetota; class Planctomycetia; order Pirellulales; family Pirellulaceae; genus Novipirellula; species Novipirellula sp. The sequence goes on along the minus strand of NZ_JBFHFD010000467.1, from coordinate 1,927 downwards.
CCGAGCGGCGAAGAAACTTCGCGAGCAAGGGGCGGGCGATCCGCAAGAGCTGTCCGAGTTGGATGAGCCGCTCGAGCTTGATTGATGAAAATGCTTGATTGATACGCTGGCTGGATCAATAAGCTTCGGGTTGGCTCCAGGCAACTCGCAGCGTCTTGAACAGAATCTTGAGGTCCAACCACAGCGACCAATTGCGAATGTAGCGGTGGTCCCAATCGATCCGCCGCTCCATCTTGTCGATCGTATCGGTCTCGCCGCGACATCCGTTGACTTGTGCCAATCCGGTGATGCCCGGTTTCACTTTGTGGCGAAGCATGTAGCCGCGAATTCGGCAGCGGTATTGTTCGTTGTGAGCCGAGGCATGAGGTCGCGGTCCGACCAACGACATCGTGCCAACGATCACGTTGAAGAGCTGCGGTAATTCGTCCAAGCTGGTGCGGCGAAGCACGTTTCCGAGTCGAGTCACGCGTGGGTCCCCTTTCGTCGCTTGTTTCACGACCGCGCCATTGTCGCACGTTCGCATCGAGCGGAACTTCCAAACCAGGATCTCTCGGCCATCCAATCCGTAACGTCGTTGGCGGAAAAAGACCGGGCCGGGTGAGGTGACCTTTACTGCGATCGCGATGGCCAACATCGGTATCGCCGCCACGATCAAGGCGGCGGTAGCGATCGCGACGTCGGTCAATCGCTTTACCACCCCGTCGACACCAAACAATGGATTCTCGAACACGCTGACCGCTGGAATGCCTCCCATGCTGGTCCAACGTGAGTGCAGCAGTTCAAACACAAAAAAGTCGGGAACGATATAGACCGACGCTGTCGAGTCGCTGAGTTGGTCAAGCAGATAGCGGATGCGATCCTCTGCTCGCATCGGCAGCGTTATAAAGATGGTGTCGATTTCGCCCTCACGCGCCTTTTGGATCATTTCCGTCAGGTCGCCTTCAAGCGAATATTTGGCCGGCGACGAAGCTTGCTCGGATCGCAATTCGTTCCGATCGTCAAAAAAGCCAACCATTTGGAAGCCGAGCGAGGGATCGTGTTCGACATTGTCCGCCATTTGGATGCCCAATTCGTTGAGCCCCGCGACGGCAATCCGGCGGGTGCCGATGCCTCGCTGCAACAATCCTTGTTGAATAATGCGTAAACACATGCGTCCCAAACCGATCATCGTGGGCGCCAGGATGATCCAGCAAAGCATTACCGAACGAGCGAATTCTTGTCCGTAACGGGTGGCAAACGCTAACAAAGCGAGCACCAAAACGGTCATGCTCCAGGCACCCACGATGCTGGACATTTCCATGTTGGCCGAACCCGCATGCGATTTGCGGTACAGTCCTGTTAAATGCCCCGTCAGCAAGAATACGATGACGGCGATCAGCCCCATCGCTAGGGTCGTGTCGTCGACCCAGCCGCGGGCGATCCATTTGACGGTCGCTAACGAGGCGATCACGCCAGCGGCATCAAGACACGGTTGAAAAAAATCCCACCAATGGCGGTGAGGAAGAATAGGTAACCGCATGAATCATTTCCGGTCGATTGGGCGTATCGAATTTTGTACAAGCGCGGCAGGACTCTCGAGGAAAAACGAGAGAGCCTCGCCTTATCGCGACTGTACCGAACCCTAGCTCAACGTTTTATCGAACCAGTCAAAACCGAGGTCTAACCATGTCGCTTGATGGGTCAAAGCGCCACTGCTAATTCGCTCTACACCGGTTCTAGCGATATCGGCAATCGTATCGATCGTGACGTTCCCGGATGCCTCGAGTTCGACGGCAGGATTTTGCTGGTCGCGGATCGCGACGGCTTCACACAATGCGTCGAGCGAAAAATTGTCGAGCAGGATGATGTCGGGGTTCGTGGAGATCACGTCGCGAAATTGCTCGAGCGAATCGACTTCGACCTCGACCATGGTTGGCGCCACCAGATG
>NZ_JBFHFD010000466.1:0-6787 GCF_041583735.1 Novipirellula sp. | reverse complement strand
GCGTGCTCGACTGTTGCACGAAACGATCCACGGCACGCTGCAGATTGTTCATCGCGATTTCTTTGACGAAGACGAGGCTCATGCGATTCCATCGGCATCGCTTGAGGATGTGTTCCATGAATTGGCGACTCACTACAACATTGAACTGAAGTGGTTGATCGTGGACACCGATGTGGTGAACGTCGATCATCAACCGGAGGACGAGTTCGAGAAGGCTGCCGTGAAAGCACTCCGTAAAAAACAAGTTTATCATGAAGCGGTTGAAGCCGATCGCTATCGTTTTGCCGGATCGATCCGGCTTGCTTCCCAATGTCTAAAATGCCATGTTAAACATCGCAAGAGCACCGAGGACCGGACGGCAGGACTGCTGATTGCGATGCCGATTCGTGTCTCGCCTTGATGTCAGAGCACTAAGGACCGTCGGACCGGGTCTAAGAATCCATAGCATCACCACGAGATTAGCCAGTGCCAACAATCGTTTCTATCAACGTGGGTCGGCCGCAAACGCTCGGAACCGAGAAGCCCTGGGTTTCCGGGTTTTTAAAGCAATCGATCAGCGAACCCCTGTGGCTGGGGTCCACGAATCTTGACGGAGACGAACAAGCGGATCTGGAGCACCATGGAGGTCCCCACAAGGCCGTGTGCGTCTACCCGGCCGACCACTACCCCGACTGGCGAACAACGCTGCAAATCCCTGATTTGAATTGGGGTGCGTTTGGCGAGAACTTTACGATCGCGGGTCTCACCGAGGCGGACGTTTGCATTGGAGACGTATGGACGATCGGCGAAGCCACGGTCCAGGTCTCGCAGCCTCGGCAACCCTGCTGGAAATTAGCTCGCCGATGGGACATCAAAACGCTGGCGTTGCAGGTCCAACAAACCGGTCGCACCGGGTGGTATTTTCGAGTCATTGTCGAAGGCATGGTCCAGCAGGGAATGGAGATCACGTTGCTCGAGCGGCGAGAACCGCAGTGGACGATCGCCGAAGCCAATCGGATCATGCACCGTGACAAGCACGACCGGGATGCTGCCGCCAAACTTGCCGCCGTCCCCACGCTGTCGCCAAGTTGGCAGACAACGCTTCGTAACCGCGTCGAAAAGAATGTCCAAGCTGACGAACAGAAACGTCTGGCAGGCGGCGACGCATCGTAAATCGACGCGGTCCGCTGTCGCCCGATGTCGGCGGCAGGGTCAATCGCTTTCCTCGCCTTGCCCGATCACATGCTGCAACCGCAACAGCACCGCTTGAGGACTGAGCCCGCGGTGGTGACAAACATACTGAAGCGATTTGCCAGCGCAGCTTGTATCGAGCCCAAGTTCGTCAAAGACAGCATTGGTTTCGGGGTACTCGATGATCCACTCAGGGATACTCGTCATCAGATCACAATCCATGTTTGCCATTATAACGAGTGGGCAGTAACACTGCCTTTACCAATCACGGGCTGCTTTTTCCAACACGGCGGCCAAGTAGGGAGCGGTGGCTCCTTTTTCCGATTCGGCGATTAACTCGGGAGGGCCTTGGGCGACGATTTCGCCGCCTCCGATTCCACCGCTTGGTCCAACGTCGATGATCCAATCACATGCGGCTAACAAGTCGAATTGATGCTCGATCACGATCACGGTGTTTCCGGCATCGACCAGCCGCTGCAGCACTTGCACCAACCGCTCGATGTCTTGGAAATGCAAACCGGTCGTCGGTTCGTCCAACAAATACAGCGTTCGCCCGGTGGAAACACGAGCGAGTTCTGTGCCGAGTTTAATCCGCTGGGCCTCGCCACCGCTGAGTGTCGTGCTCGATTGTCCGAGCCCGAGATAGCCCAGTCCCACCGCTTGCAGTGAAGCGAGTTGACGATGAATCCGCGGGACGTTCTCGAAGAACGCCGCTGCCTCATCAATACTCATCGCCAACACATCGGCGACCGAGGCCCCTTTGAAACGCACCTGCAAGGTTTGCCGATTGAACCGCTTGCCACCGCACCGCGTGCAAGTGACAAACAAGTCACTGAGAAAATTCATCTCGATACGTTCCACACCGAGACCTTTGCAAAGCTCGCAACGTCCCGCGGCCGAATTGAAACTAAATCGACTCGAGTTAAACCCGCGAGTTTTTGCTTCTCGCGTGGCGGCAAAAACTTTACGTACCTCGTCCAAGACGCCCGAGTAGGTCGCCGGGCAACTGCGGGGACTGCGGCCGATTGGCGATTGGTCAATCGCGATCATCTTGTCGAGATACTCCACACCGCTGATCCCCGCGTGCGGTCCCGGCGTCTCGGATTTCAGCCCCAGGTAATCGGCAACCGCGGGAGCCAGGGTGTCATTGACCAACGAGCTTTTGCCGCTGCCCGACACTCCACTGACACCAATGAACAGTCCAACTGGGAATTTCGCGGTGACCTTTTTTAAGTTATGAGTCTGGACGTCGCGGAGCGTCAACCATTGGCCTTCGACGGGATGTCGGCGTTCGTCAGGCACCGGGACGCTTTTCGCCCCCGAGAGGTATTGGCCCGTCAAACTTTTCGGATCATTCTCGACGTGGGCGGGCGTCCCATGGCTGATAATTTTGCCTCCGAGTTCGCCAGCACCTTCCCCCATGTCGATCAACACATCGGCCGACCGCATCGTCGCCTCGTCATGCTCGACCACGACGACGGTGTTGCCTTGATCGCGTAGATCGGTGATACAGCGAATCAATTGGTCATGATCCGCCGGGTGCAAACCGATCGAGGGTTCGTCCAAAACATAACAGACGCCGACCAGTCCGCTGCCGATGCTGGTCGCCAACCGTACTCGCTGCAACTCACCGCCACTGAGCGAATCAGCGGATCGATCGAGCGTCAAGTACGTTACTCCGACACGCTTTAGGAACGCCAACCGCTTGCTGACTTCGGATGTAATCGGTGCCGCAACGGCGGCATGCAGCGGCGAGAACGTCTTGTCGATTCCGGCAAACCAATCTGCGGTTTCTCCGAGTGGCATCCCGCAAACTTGATGAATCCCCATGCCATTGATCGTGACACTCAGGGCTTCTTTTCGAAGCCGGCCGCCGTGACAATCGGGGCACTCGGTGGTGTGATCGTCCACGGCAATGCGTCCAAGCCCGTCACAGGTTCGGCAAGCACCATAGGGGCTGTTGAAACTAAACGTCCGCGGTTCAATCTCTTCGAAACTGGCACCACACTCGACACACGCCATCGCGGTGCTGTAGATCGATTCGTGCCAATCGCCGGCATCGTCTTGAATGAGCGACGACGCCAACCCACCGCCCAGTCGCAACGCAAGCAGCACGCTATCTCGCAACCGCGAATCGGCTTCATCACGAATCACCAGCCGATCGATGACCGCTTCGATCGTGTGATTTTTTCGCGGTGCCAGCTCCGGCACCTCTTCGAGCAAGTAGGTTTCGCCATCGACGCGGGCCCGGACCAGCCCGGCTTGTTGGATCGATTCAAACACTTCGCGGTGCGTCCCACGGCGGCCTCGCACCATCGGCGCCATCACGACCAACTTGGTTCCCGGAGCGAGCGCCGCCAGCGATTCGACAATCGCATCGGGCGACTGTTTTGCGATCGCCGAATTGCAGTGAGCACAATGCGGCACGCCGACCCGCGCGTACAACAGCCGCAAATAGTCATAGATCTCGCTGATCGTGGCGACGGTGCTGCGTCCGTTGGTCGAACCAGGCTTTTGGTCGATCGCCAATGTTGGCGCCAGCCCATCGATCGATTCCACGTCAGGCCGTGGGATCTGGTCCAAAAACTGTCGGGCGTATGCCGACAAGCTATCGATGTATTGACGCTGGCCCTCGGCGAACAGCGTGTCAAACGCCAACGAACTCTTGCCGCTGCCCGACACGCCGGTGATTACGGTCAACGAGTTGTGAGGGATCTCGACATCAATGTTTTGCAGATTGTGTTCGCGCGCCCCTCGGATCCGAATGGCATCGTGCGATGCAGTTCGCTTGGATTTAGAGGAAGTTTTTGGGGTACGCTTGGACGGACGTGTCGAACGTTTTCGTGTTGTTGGTTTTGTTTTCAAGGACGACGCTCAATCCACTTGTAGGCTCGTTTAGCATTTCCGGCAAAAAAGTTTCGTGTCGCGGTTTCGCCTTTTTGCATCGCGTACTGCATCACGATCTTTTGCAGCACCGCGTATTCCGCCGCTCGCTCGCAAACCGGCCAATTGCTGCCGTAGATCACACGGTCGTCGCCAAACGCATTCCAAACGACGTCGATGTAGGGCCGGTAAAACGATAGTTCGCTGGGAACCGGTTGCCCGCTACGTGCCGCCCCTTCGACCAACCCCGAAATCTTGCAATACACATTGGGATACTGAGCAGCAACTTTGATACCGTCAACCCAGTCGCTCGGTGGGGCGTCCGTCGTGATGGCGACATTGGCAACGTGATTGAGCACGATTCGCAGTTCAGGTAACTCGCCGGCCAGCTGTGAAATCGCCGCGAGCGAATCGATGCCCCCGTTCACATCAAGCGACAAGTCATGCTGGGCGAGCACCGCCAACTTGGCCGCAGTCCCGTTTTGCAACATGTCGCTGAGCTGTTTGGCAGAGATTCGAATCCCACGAAACAGCGGGTTCGCGGCAAATCGCTTGACTTGATCTTCAAAATCGTCAGCGGCCGGGTCTAAACGTCCCACGATGCCAACAATGAACGGATCGTCTTTGGCGAGATTCAAAAGCCAATCGTTGTCCTCGATCCATGCACTCGCTTCGACAATCACCGTCCCGTCGATTGGTCGTTCGGTCTTCAGTGCACGCAGATGCGGTGGCAAAACGGTTCGGTACAGCGACGAATTCTTGTTCGGCCACGGCACGCCCTGCGGACGCGAGGGGTCATAAAAGTGCGTGTGACAATCGATGATTTGCAAATCAGTGATCGAGTCGGACTGAATTCCGTCGGGCTGAACCCTGGCGGGCTGTTGGGCGTCGAGTGATCGGGTACACAGCCCGAGAGCCAACAGAATGAGTGCGAGAAACCGTTTCATAAGGAATGTCGGATAAAAGGTTTACCAATTTTTTCAGGGCGAAATGCCAGATCTGCCCCCAACGTACCGCAGGATAACCTAAAGATATTTGTCGAGTGGTCGATCCCGCCTCAGGCGACTAAGATTCGGCTTCCAAAGACTCGACCCACCGGAAAAATCAGGTACGCAGTGCAGATTACGCCGCAGAATTTTACGAACTTGTTTGACATTATTGGAATCGGTCTAGCCCATGGTACAATCCCCCGCAGTTTCGCAGTTTGCCCCCGACGTCTCGCGGTTGGACAACGTACCGATAGAATCGATCCAAGCAATGTTGCAGCGGATCTCTGCATTAGGCGAAACCGAACGGAGGCATCCCTTGAACGGGCTTAGGCTGTACGACCAGAGCGAACACCTGCTATTGGCAAGCTATGCGATGCACAGCGCCGATACCGAGGGGCGGCTGTATCCCGAGCCCACGCACCCCTATCGCGGCCCCTATGCTCGCGATCGCGACCGGATCCTGCACAGCAGTGCGTTTCGGCGACTAAGCGGCAAGATGCAGGTTTTTACCGGCGAGATGGGGATCTATCATCGCACCCGGCTGACACATACGTTCGAGGTCGCGTCGGTTGCCCGCACCATGGCTCGTGTGCTGCGGCTGAACGAAGATCTGACCGAGGCGTTGGCGCTGATGCACGACATCGGGCACCCACCCTTTGGCCACTGCGGCGAAGATGTGCTGAGCGAACACATGTCGTCCGTTGGCGGTTTTTCACACAACGAATTTGCCTTGGTGATCGTCAGCGAACTCGAGCAGCGATACGTTGAATTCTCGGGACTAAATCTGTCGCGAGAAACGTTGGCTGGACAAGATGTGCGGGCTCACAAGGCCGAAGCGGCCGTGGGACGAGCCCCACTGCTAGAAGTACAGCTCGTCGACGCGGCCGATTCGATCGCCTATGACGCTCATGACGTTGACGATGCGTTGCAAATGGGACTGCTCTCGATCGACGAACTCGCAGAACTCGCCATTGTTCGGCGAGCGCTCGATTTGATTCGAGACAAACGAGGCTTCATGCCTATCCATCAACTGCGTCAATCCTTGGTCCATGAACTGATCGATTTGCAAGTCAGTGAGTTGGTCGAGGTGTCGAGCGAGATGCTGCGGCAATACGAGGGGCATCACCACAACGACATCTGCGATTTGGGAGTCCGGTTCCGTCATGGCGAAACACTCCGTGCTGAACGCCGCGAACTAGAAGCGTTCCTGTTTGACGCCGTGTACCGTCACCCTCGTTTGATTCCGGTGCGAGACTCGGCGGCGAAACGGTTGAGCGAACTGTTTAACGTATTGACCAATGACCCCAATCGTCTGCCGCTGCGATTCCGCCAACGCCAACAAGACCATCCGCTTGAAAAGATCGTCGGCGAATACTTGGCCGGGATGACCGATGCGTTTTGCGACCAGCAACATCAATACGCGACAGGAACATCCCGAGGCCCCCTCGCAGACTGGTAGCAGTTACGGATTAGAGAAAAGGTGCCGGTTAGAGAAAGTTTTCTCATCGCAGCGGTCATACCGTGCCGAAGAAGAAAACTGGAGTCTCGGTAGATGCTTCCGCCAATCGCGTTACGCTGATTGCTTGCATCTACCAGAACGTCCGTCTTCGCACGACTTTTCTCAAAAGTAGCTGTTATGAAAACGTCACCGATCTCACGGTCTCTGCTAGCAACCACGAAAACGTTGTCTACCGCAATCGTCGCAGTAGCACTTGCTTCTTTGCTTGCAAATGATCTCCATCTTC
>NZ_JBFHFD010000465.1:0-6802 GCF_041583735.1 Novipirellula sp. | reverse complement strand
TTTCTCTCCCAAATTGCCTCACGTCTTTCATGCACACCAAACCCAAGTCCCCTGTCCGCGTTGGTACGCGACTTGGAAAATATCGGATTGAAAGACGGCTTGGCGCGGGGGGATTTGCGACCGTTTATGCTGCGTTTGATACCTTGCTTGGGATCAAGGTGGCGCTGAAGATTCCCTCCCCTGAATTGGTTTCGCCGCAACTGCTCGAAGAATTTCGCCGCGAAGCGCGATTGACGGTTCAGTTGGATCACCCCAACATCTTGCCGATTCGCGATGCCGCCTTTATCGAAGGCCACTTCGTGATCGTGGCCCCAATGGGAGAACGCACGCTGGCGGATCGCATCCAAAAGCGGATCGGGTTCGAGTTGGCGTTTGACTACGTTAGCCAATTGCTCGAAGGGGTCGCGTACGCGCACGAGCAGGGGGTCATCCACTGTGACATCAAGCCCGAGAACATTTTGCTATTCGAAGACAATGTGATTCGGCTGGGCGACTTTGGGATCGCCAAAGCGGCCCAAACGACGATCAGCGGTTCGGGGACCGGAACCCTCGGACACATGGCTCCGGAACAGGCGATGGGGAAACCATCGACCCGCTCGGACGTCTTTTCGATCGGTTTGATCGCTTATAGGATTTTTTCCGGTAAGTGGCCTGAATACCCGTTTGAGTGGCCACTAGAGGGGGCTGCGCAGCTACGCCGGCGTGCTCACGGTGATTTAATCGCTGTAATCCGCAAATCACTCGAAGTTAACCCCCGCCATCGTTATCGGGATGCGCCTCAAATGCTATCGGTCTTTGAACAAACTCGACTGAAAGCGATCCGCTTCTCTCGTCGGAACCGAGTCACGGGCTAGAATTAGGTACACGCTAATTCTTTCCCCCTCCACCTGCGGGTGGGTTATGATTCCGCCTACCATGCTCTCCACCATCCCCGAAACGCTGCTCGAGTTCTGCATTGAAAGCGATATGGGCGAACCACGCTCGCTGCCGATGCTGTCGGGATCCGTGATTTCGATTTCGCGGAGGTGTCCAGGCAAAATCGAACCCAACGATGATAGTTCGGTGGTGGTTCGCACGGCCGGGGGTGCGTTGGTGATGGCGGTGGCTGACGGAGTGGGCGGATGCCCGCTTGGCTACAAAGCGTCGGCGATCGCGGTGCACTGCATCGCCGAAATGGTCGCCGCATCGGCCCCCGATGCGGATCTGCGGCCTGCGATCCTGGATGGGATCGAAAAAGCCAATGCTGAAATCTTGGATCTTGGCATCGGAGCGGCAACCACATTGTCGGTGGTCGAGATTGTCGAGGGACGCGTTCGCGCGTACACGGTCGGCGATTCGATGACGATGATTGTGGGTCAGCGGGGATCGCTAAAGTGGAAATCGACCTCCCATTCGCCGGTCGGCTATGCGATCGAATCAGGCATGTTAGACGAGGCCGCTGCGATGACGCACGACGATCGTCATGTCGTCTCGAATCTAGTCGGATCCAAAACGATGCACATCGAAGTCGGCCCGTCGCGTCAATTGGCTGCGCGAGACCGCGTGATCCTGGCCAGCGACGGATTGTTCGACAATATGCATCTGTCCGAAGTCGTTGCCACGATGAAGAGCGGAAAACCGATCGGCTGTATGCAGCAACTGGTTCAAATCGCCAGCCAGCGGATGACCGGCTGCGATGAACAGCTGCCCGGCAAACCCGACGATTTGACCATGCTACTGTACGCCCGCTAAGGCTGCACTGCCGCCTAGTAGACGTCGCGGACGTAACGTTTTGCTTTCGACAAGCCGGCCACGTATTGATCGGCCTGTTCTTCGCTCATGTTGCCATGCTCGGCAACGATTTGCTTTAACGTTCGATCGACATCGGCTGCCATCCGTGATGCATCGCCGCATACATAGAAGTGAGCTCCTTCGGTCAACCACTGGAACAACTCGGCCCCGTTTTCTCGCATCCGGTCTTGAACATAGACCTTCTTGTCCCCATCGCGACTGAACGCGGTATCGAGCCGCTGTAGACTTCCCGATTCGATGTAGCCTTGCAGCTGATCTTCGTACAGAAAGTCATACGCTTCGTGTTGATCACCGAACAACAACCAATTCTTTCCCTTGGAATCCGTGGCGACGCGTTCTTGCAAAAACGCCACAAACGGCGCGATGCCCGTTCCCGGACCGACCATGATGATTGGCACACTCGAATCGGTCGGGACGGTGAATCCGGTATGATTCGCATGCGTAAAGATCCGCAGCGACGACCCCGATTCCAAGCGGTCGGTCAACATCGTGCTGGCGACTCCCTTGCGAACGCGTCCTTCACGCTCGTAAGTGACTTTGCCGACGGTCAAGTGGACCTGTTCACCGACCGCCTTCATGCTGCTGGCGATCGAGTACAGACGAGGATTGAGCGGTTCGAGAGTTTCCATCAATTCGCCAGCGGTTAACCTAACGTCGCTTGCGAGACTTAATGTATCCAGCACGTCAAATCCATCGGGCACACCGTCTTCGAGCAACTTGACGAGAGCCTGCTTGCTGGCTTCGTCCGTCGAGCGATCGATCAATTGTTCGAGTAATTCGTCGCTGGGGTCTTTCAAGCAGCAATCTTCTTGCAATCCCAACGCGATCGTCTTGGTGTTTCCTAGCGGCGTGGTGACGTGGGCATTTGGGTCCGACTCGATCCGTGTGAGAATCTCGCTCACCAGATCGCTACAATTCGAGGGGCATACGCCCAGCGCATCACCGACTTCGTACTTGATCCCCGATCCCGACAAGTCGATTTCGACGTGATGAACCGCCTTGGATGATCCCTCTTTGTTCAAACAGTGTGACGCGAGCAGCTTGGCGGTGTAGGGAGCGGAACGCGAAGATCCAGGGATTTCCTTTGCAACCGCAGCGCCGTTCATTGCAGCACCATTCATTGCACCGCTGTTGGTTTCGGTGTCACCTCCTTCCTTCAGCAGTTTCTTAATCATCTGCTTGGTCTCTTTGCCACCGGGACTACACAACGACAGATTCTTTTCCGTCCCCGAGGCAATCGCTTCACTGTACGTTTGGCACAGATAGCCACACGATCCACAATCAAGCTGAGCCATCGCGGCCATCAATTTACGCTCTAGCGGCTTGCCTTCGGCTAGACTCATCCGGTCCACGATCGGCAACGAATCGTCGTGCCAAGGAAAATCCTCTTCCTCATCAGGCGATTCGCTTGGCATCGCGACGGTTTCACTGGAAAACCCCATCGCGGCAAGTGTTTCACCTTGCTGAGTATTGGACTGAATGCCCATCATGCCGGCGAAGAAACCGTTCAGCCAAGCACGCTGCTCTTGGGAAAAAGGTGCGGTATCAGGAATCAAGCTACTCATGGTTCGGTTCTGGAAGGAGAGGGAGTTTCTTTTTCGACAATGACCGTCGTCACTTCATTTCAAACACAACTAACGGCCAACGCTTTGAGATCTTCGTCACTGGTTCGCCGAGCAAAATCGACGAACGATTCGTTGTTTTGGCGTCCTTGCAAATAACCACCGACGATCGCCGTGATCAACGCCGGGACGTCCGAAAACGCCACCGATTCAAACAGCAGTCGGGCGATCGCTTTGCGGGTTCCCCAACCGCCACCCACATTGACGTGATATCCGTCGACCATGTCATCGCCTTGTTCGACTTGACACGCCTGCAGACCGATGTCGCCGATGTAGTGCTGAGCACAACTGTGGTGACATCCGGTGACATGAATATTGATGGGTTGATCGAGTTCGAATTGCGATTCAAGCGTCTCGGCAATGATCATCGCGTGTTTTTTGGTATCGGCCCCTGCAAACTTACAACCGGCACTTCCGGTACAAGCGACTAGTCCGGCGCGAAACGAACTGGCGTCGCAACTGAGGCCAATCAAATCTAGCTTTGCTTTCACTTCCTCGACGTCTTCGTCGCGAATATGCGGGATCAAGATGTTCTGCCAAACGGTACAACGTATCTCACCGTTACCGTAGGTCTCGGCAATATCGCTGAGCCCGCGAGCTTGATCGCTGGTGATGCGACCAACCGGCAACACCACACCGACGTATTGACGACCGTTTTGTTTTTGCGGGTGGACGCCGACATGCGCTTGGCGGTTTTCATTGTCAGGGATCACGACAAGACTCGAATCGACTTTTCGCAGATCCCGCCCCATCTCGGTTTCGACCGCTTGAATGAACTTTTCAAACCCCCAATCATCCAGCACGTATTTCAAACGAGCTTTTTTGCGGTCAGTGCGGTCCCCGTTTTTCACGAACACGCGAACGATCGCTCCGGCGACTTCCACGCACTCCTCGGGACGTAGCAAAACGCCGGTGTCACGAGCGAAATCTTTGTGTCCGGTGATCCCGCCGAGCGTCAGTTGGAAATAGACACCCGCGGGCAGCGTTTCGCTGGCGTTTTCGTCGGTCACCTGCACCGCGTGGAAGCCGATGTCGTTGGTGTCGTCGAGCGCACTGATGCTGCCGCCGCCATCAAAGGCGATGTTGAATTTGCGTGGCAATCCATACATTTCGCGGTGGTTGACGATGTAATGATGCATCCGTTTCGCGTACGGAATCGTTTCAATCAATTCGCTTGGATCGATTCCCGACAATGCGCTCGCGGTGCAATTACGGATATTATCGCCCCCCGAACCGAGGCTGATGATGTCGAGTTCGCGAAGCCCATACAGGATGTTCATCGCGTGATCGGCCGGGATTTCGCGAAGCTGCAAATTCGCGCGTGTGGTCACGTCGACGAAACCGCCTGCGGATTTTTCGGACAAATCTGCCAACCCACGCAGTTGCCACGAATGCAATACGCCCCCGGGCAATCGCATTCGGCACATAAAGCTGTTCTGAGCCGGAGCGACAAAGAACAGTCCATGGAATTTGGTCAGAAAGACGTCGTCGCCTTTGGGAAATTCGTTGGCATCGGAACGAGCTTGAATCTCGTCCCACATGTCCAGCGGGTTTTTCGCCTGCTTGGCCTTCTCTTCTTTGCAAAGTTTTTTGCCGGCGGCAATACAGTCGGCTTGGGCTTGCAGTGCGATCCGTTCAGGCCCGACCGGCAGCACTTTACCATCGACGGTGGCAGCGCCGCCGCCAACGGTGACCGAGTTCCCCGAAGGCCCCGAGACACAATTGCTGACCATCGGCAATCGGTTCACCGCGCGTGCCACGTCGGCACCAAATGCGAATCCGGCAATGTATTGTTGTTGCTCTTTACTAAATGCTTTTTCACTCATGCTCGTTCGATCCTTACGGCACAGTCTTTGTAACTGGGTTGACGGCTATGGGGGTCAAAGTGTCCCAGCGTTAATTGGTTGGTGGCTTCGTAATGCATTGGCATAAAAGCGTGCCCTGGTTTCACCGTGGGTGTGACCATGGCCGTTGCGAGCAGGCTGCCGCGACGTGATTGCGCACGAACTTGGTCGCCGTTTTCGACGCCCATCGCCGCTGCATCCTCAGGATTGATCTCGATGTACGCTTCGTTGGGATACAGTTTGCGAAGCACCGGGCTTTTGTTGGTGCGAGTTTGTGTATGCCATTGGCTGACCGTGCCACGACCGGTCATCAACAGCGTCGGGTATTCTGCGTCTGGGGCTTCGGGCATCGCAGTCACGTTGTCGACGACCAAGCGAGCGCGGCCATCGTGGTGATAGAAACGACCATCGGCAAACAAACGACGTTGTTGTTCCGGCTGGAAATCGCCTTCGGCATCCGCTTCGGTCCATGGCCACTGAACACCTCCGCAGCGATCAATTTGTTCGTAGCCCTGGATCCCGGTGATGTCACAGGGTTGATCTTCGCTCGCCCGTTGCATGATGCGAAACACCGCTTCGGGATCAGTCCATTCCGCAAACATCTCTTCCACGCCCCAATACGATGCAAGCGCACGAAAAATGTGGAAATCAGCCAGTGCTTTGCCGGGCGCCCGACGCACTTTCTTTAAGACGCCGTAGCGACGTTCGCTATTGATGAACGTGCCGGACTTTTCGCCCCAACCGGCTGCGGGCAGAATCAAGTCGGCATGTCGAGCCGTTTCGGTGGTGTGATACATGTCTTGAACGACAAGAAAATCGAGCCGATCGAGTAGATTGCGAGCTTCGCTCTGGTGAATCCAACTGTGTGCGGGATTCGTCGCGATCACCCACAATCCACGAATGTCGCCGCGGCGAATCCCGTCCATAATCCCGTCGTAGGACCAACTCGGTTCGGTCGGGATTCGTTCCGGGTCGATTCCTAGACTGCTGGCGACTTTTTCGCGATCCGCCGAGTCCTTGAAATCGTGGTGCCCGAAGAGATTGGTGGTGTTGCTCCATAATCGTGACCCCATCGCGTTGCATTGGCCGGTGATGCTGTTGGCCCCCGTTCCCGGTCGGCCGATGTTGCCGGTGATCAAAGCAATATTGATGATCGCTTGTGCCGTTCGCGTGCCTTCATAACTTTGGTTGACTCCCATCGTCCACCACAGCGACACCGCTTTTCGTTTCCCAATCGTTTCGGCCGTCTGGCGAATTGCATCGGCCGAAATCCCAGTCATCGGAGCGACCGCGTCGGGTGAAAATCGGCTAACGTGCTCGCAAAGCTTTTCAAATCCTTCGGTGTGATTGTTGATGAATTTGCGATCCACACATTCGCACGCGATCAAGTGATTGGTGATCGCGTACAGCAACGCTAGGTCGCTTTTGGGACGGGTTTGCAAATGCTGAGTCGCCGCCATCGCACTTTCGGTACGACGAGGGTCGATCACGATGATTTCAGGATCGTTCTGGTTCCGTAACACACGTTCCCACATGATCGGATGG
>NZ_JBFHFD010000464.1:0-6814 GCF_041583735.1 Novipirellula sp. | reverse complement strand
TTCGCTGACCACGGTCGAGATGTAGCTGTTCCTCTTCTTGGGCCCTTTCTTACGCTCACCCGCGTTGATGCTGTTGATCCCAAAGTTTCCATTGGACATGTCGAGCGGACCGGTGAGCGCATTGACCATTGCCATTTGCAGGAAGGTTTCGGGCGTGAACGCACTTCGGCTGTCTTGTTGGCCATGGCAGTATTCACGGGTGATCAAATTGGGCATCGTTCTCTCGACACCCGCCATCGGCACCGGTCCGTCATGGAAATTGATCAGCAACTTGTTTTCCGCGGCTGCATTGATGGCGTCTCGGGTGAAATCGGCCTTGTTGCCCATGAAGCCGTACTTCATGCCCGTCGCACCCAGATCCGCATAGTGACGGAACAGTGTTTCATCGCCGAAGTTTCCTTTCTTGCGGTCGTAATAGAGCATGATCATCACGCCCTTTTCCTTGGCATAACTCATCACCTTGGCAATATCAACCTCCGGTGCGACAGTCATCTTTCCATCGCCCGCTTTGGTGAACCAAAAATCGTCGACGGTAAAGTACTCGATGCCTTGTTCGGCACAGAAGTCGATCAAATGCAAGTAGCTGCGAGTATCGATGCCATAAACAAATTCTCCGTTGTGATAGCCGTGAATCCGCCAATCCCAGAGGCCTTTGCCAGGCTTGATCCAGCTCGTATCGGCTAGCTTGCAGGGGGCCGCGAGATTCAGCGCGACTGTATTCACTGTTAAATCGCCGGCCGTTTCGTCGATCAAAATCACTCGCCAAGCCGTCACTTGTCCTTCGCCAATCGAGACAGCAGAACTCGACGCCACCAGCGAGCCTGAGGCAGCGGCAAAACGGATTCCCATGATCTCAAACCCGGCGGCGGAATACAGATCCGACTCCAGCAACGCGACATGCAGCCCGTCGTCTCGCTGCGTCACCAACGGGACGGCGACCCGTTTTGCTTTGGTGAGATCAACGATTTTCGCACCACGTTGGCCTGCATAGTGAGCCGCACCGCCGAGCAGTTTGTACTCGCTGGTATACGTCATCTTCTTGCCTGCGGACTCTTTCGGCAGCACAAAGCGGAATCCGACTCCGCCATCAAACACGCGGCAAATCAATTGCACCGGCACATCGTCTGCCGACAGCGAAAGCGTCAGTTCGCGGTGCTGATCGCGGATGCTGCTGAACTGGCCATAGACCGGTTTCCAACTCGAATCACTCTCGCGAATCGACTGATCAATCACCGTCATCTTCGCACCAGCGAAAATCTCGACTTTGGACGCATCAACGACCGGCCTATTCTCCCTGGAAATGGAATAGAACAGTGTGTCTTCGCGAACCTCGAACGAAACCGCGACTTGGCCATCCGGAGATCGCACCGTCACGGGATCCGCATACAGATTCGTCGCTGTCAGCACGCCCACCACCAGCCAGGTGAAAAACCTCGTCATTTTCGTTCCTTTCCTTTTCGTCGAACCGCTGAATACGGGGCCGCCGTCTATCTGTCATCGGGACCAGCTTGAGTTTCATTATGGGGGAATGACGACGTTATTGGGGTGTATGGAGGCCAAGAAACCCATTGTCATTGCTGAAATCGCGGAGATGAGAATGATTTGCGACACGGTTCTATGGATTTGCGACATCCGTAGGCTTTATTTCCCACCGGCTTTGAGCAAACCGCTAGCTTCATGTGTTGTCACCCCGCGTGGACAACAAACCATCGATCAAACATCGAGAGAAGCACGTACTCTCCTTGTGGAGAGACGTTGAGTTTGTTGATTTCGCCTGGCAGCCATTGCTCCCACAGAATCTTTGCATCAGGACAGCTGATGACCTTGAACAATGTTTCTCTGCGATCACCGACATGTTCACAACAATAGGCCGTTTTGCCATCGGGCGACACACCTACGGTCAGTTTGTGATCGTCGTTGGTTTGCAGCAGTGTCTGTGGCGACGATACAGGGCTTTCATACCAAAGAACCTTGCCTGAATGTGTTCCGACCACCATCGCTCCGCTTGCGCTCACCGACTGACTGTAGTGCTCGATGCGGATGCTGCCCGTCTTATTCACGCTTGTGGGTGAGATGGAATAATGCGCGATCCCGGTCCTTGTTGAATACGTCATCCGCTCCGCTGGAAAAATCGGATGCTTCAATAGCTCTAGATCACTGGTATTGAACTCGGCGATTCGTTTTCCGGTTGGTAACGAAATCAGATCCGTTGGTGCTGCGACTGCTGACGTGCCACCGAAGAATCCTTCAAAGAAGCCGCGTTTCGCCTCCTGACCCGGGGACGTGGGTTTGCTCTTGTAACGAATGATCACGCGGTCTCCCAATTGATTGATCCAAACGGAAGTCGCCTTTGAGTCGCTGCGTGTCTCGATCTTGATCTCTTTCTCTTCCGCGAGATCCATTAGTTTGACGCCATCGGATTTGGTCAGCCACGCCAGTAAACGACCGTCGCCGGAAAGCCAGTGTTTGCCCATGTAAGGAGAAATGTCGTCAGGTAGATCCGTCACTCGTTGAAACGGTTTCCCAAGGTCCGCAACACACACGCTCGATTGGCTCGTCACGGTGGCACGTCCGTTGTCGTCAATCCCGCAAGCCGACGGGCCGTACGGAATTGCATTGGCGAAGTGGGGTCGCCAAGTATCAGCATTCCAAATTTGTACCCCGTTCTCTTGATTGACGAGTCCAACCAAAAATTCGCCGCCAGCAGAGAACTTCCATTGGTCGAGCCATTCGCAGCGACCAATGGTGGTCACCTCTGCTGAGTTTGTCGTTCTCATTAGCATATCCTTGTTGCGAAAAACGACGGTGTCTTGGTTCACCGCAATCAAATCGTCGGATGTGCCGACTTGCCACTTTATGTTGCCTTGGGTATCGAATTTGGCCGCGAAATAAGTGCTGTCTTGGTAATTCCCGCTCATAATTTCGATGGCCAAATTTACCGAACGGATTTTTTTGAGTGTGGCGAAGCAGTGGCCATTGGAAACACAAACGTTTCGCAGTTCAAAGCCTTCGGGTGTAGCGAAACGAAATTCAGGAGGTTTGCCACTGGATTCCGATAACCAAACACCTGTTGAGCTGAAGACACCGAGTTGATCGACGTCGCTAAAAAAGACGATGGGTTTTCCTGAATTGATTTGGTATTGCTGCAAACGTTTTCCCGTTTGGCAATCGTAGAGCGTCACGTGCTGATGTGATCCTACCACGAGTTTTCCACCATCGTTAGACAATGCAATGCTGGTAATCTCACTCGCTTTTACAGCGATGCGATGTTTTACTTCACCAGCAGTGACGACGTCACGGATTTCAATCGTGTCGCCCTGCAAGATCGCGATCCGCGAACCGTCTTGCGAGCCTGTGGCATGTTCCATTTCTTCGATCGGCAACGCGATGGCGATTTTCTCGAGCACCTCGCCGGTTGGAAGTTTGATTACGGTTAAGTAATGACGGTCCCCATAGTAAGTCTTTCCTACGATTACTAAACGAGTTTGATTTACCGACAAAATCTCACCATCGGCTGCAAGCCCATGTAGAAGACTATGCGGAATCATCTTGATTCGAGAATCAAGTTTGGGCACGGTTGAATCTTCAGCGTGTAGCGTCATCGCAGCCAGGATCGAAGCGAGAATGACGACGACAGCGATCGGATGACCGTAACGTGGTTTCGCTAAAACTCTCATTTGGATTTGCCTGCTCTGATAAAATGACTGAAACGCCTAGCGTGGGGCAGGTTTGAAACCTGCCATCGTGAATCGCTACCATTATCCCTAACAATCCTTCGCATCAGGAAAGGCAGGTTGCAAACCTGCCCCACGAGAGATGATAGAGCATTTTCGTCGCCGTCGACTGCCGCACCTGGACAAGCCGGGAGCGATTTATTTCGTTACAGCCTGTCTCGAGGGGAGTGTCCCAGCGCTGGGATTACAAGAGATTGCGGATTACCGGCAACAACTTGCGAGCCGAGCCATCCCGCAAGGCATGAACGCATACGAGTGGGAGCGAAGAAAATGGAAATTGGAATTTGCCAAGTCCGATGACTGGCTCGACCGAGCACTCGCCACGCGGCATTTGGAAAACGAAAGCCAGGCCCATGAAGTTGAAACGTCACTACTGCATTTTGCGGGCGAACGTTACGCGATCTGGGCATGGGTTGTAATGCCGAATCATTTTCATTGGGTGTTCGAACCGTTGCGGCAGTGGGTTGATGGTCTCGGTGAAGCGGCAGACGAGCGTACGCCGAGAGAACGGATCATGCACAGCGTGAAGCGTCATTCGGCAAGGCAATGCAATCGGCTACGAAGTACTATGGGTACGTTCTGGCAAGACGAGTCCTATGACCATTGCGTGGACGATGTGGATGAGTTGGAGAGAGTCATCCATTATGTCGAGCGGAATCCGGTAAAGGCCGGATGCGTCACGGATCAACACGAGTATCCATTTTCGTCGGCACGCTATCGGCGAGACAACGGGATCCCGTTCGGTCGCCCCCTGGTCGGCAAAACCCAATTGACGGCGTTTGGTTAACCGTGGGGCAGGTTTTTAACCTGCCATTCCGCGATCTACCCAATCCGAGATCCGTATGTGTTGTCGATTGGCTATGGGGTTTCGATAATGGACGGCAGGTTGCAAACCTGCCCCACGGCGAACGATGAATTTGGTCCTGATGAAGACGATCTGGATCGTTCTACACCGTTTCGATCAACGTTCTCTTGCTGTCCCGCAGTATCTTGATCTCCGATTTAACCGAATCTCTGCGATGCTGACATCCTCGCATCGCAGCCTTCACACGAGAGATAATTCTGGTGCATTCAGCCTTCGCTTTCTGGATTTTTGATTGCACAATCCAATCGGAAATCAATCCATCAAAGAAGTAATCTGCAAACTTCGAGAATCCATCGATCTGAAGTGATACCTGAAGACGCGCGTCAGCATCGGCAAGTTCTTCTTCAAATCGCAGTAACCTCCTTTGCGCGAATCGGGCTTGATCCTTAGCGGCGTCGATCTTTGAGTGTTTTGCCATCGTCGTCAGCATGCCGCCGCCGAACAAATCCAGAACGCCCCAGTTGGCGGCGGAAGCAAGTGTGTCTCGGATTCTCTCAACCGATTGAAGTGCGAACTGCCCCGCCTCAACAGCCTCATCAAGTTCTTTTTGGTCTGCCGCTAAATCCGCGATCTGCTGCGTTAGTTCAACAAGCTTTCTTGCAATGTCGCTGTCGTTGTCCGAAAGATATCGCTCTTTTTCGACAAGCACACGTTCGTACTCCGTGCCAGCGTTTTCCAGTCGTGATGACTCGTCCGTCAATCGCTGCACCTCCTCACGCAGATCATCCAAGCTGGCGGTGACTTGATCAAATTTCAGTTTCGCGGCGACAAACTCTTTCCGCTCTTTATCAAGTCTCTGCTCCTTGCTGCCAAGCATGGCATGAAACAATCCTGTGAGACTCAAACCTTCCAAGGCAGCGAGATCCGAATGCTCTTTCTCAGCGATCTGCCTCAGGCTCGTCTGCTCGTGTTTTGCTTCTGTCAGCAAAAGGCGAGCTGAACGTAACATCGATTCAAGCTTTTCTTTCTGTCGGAGGTTCGCTTTGGCAATCGCAAGCCGTTCGTTGAAATCGTTTAACATTCAGGCTTCCTAAGTTTCGAACAAGGCAATACGTCTTAATCCGGACGTCGCAATCCGGCGACAAATCGACATTGACGCTCGGTTTCATTTAAAGTCAGGCTTCATTCCTCGACCAACAGGGCGCTGATGAAAGTGAGCACTGGAATTGCGACACTGCCCCTCGTCCAATCAATCAAAGCACTTCCCGAGTTAGTGGCGGGCTACGACCAATCGTGTTGTGGTTGCCGTTTGGGGATCGCACAAGCCGCTTCTGGCGTGACCGATGCCCACTTGTGATTGCGTTCACCGAAAGGAGTCGCATCGTCCCGTCTTGAGCACAGAATGCATGCATTATCCCGAATCCGCTTAACGCCGCCGATTCGAAACGCGAGCGGCATGAAGTCTTGGTAGAATGAACCGGCTACTTCGATTTCAGGAAGGACCAATCTGGATTTACGACGAACAAGGCAGATGATACGAAATAGCGACCATCCAATCCAGCTTCAGACCAATTCGGTTGACCACCCCGAGAAAAGAGAAACCATATGTCATACGTAAAATTTGGTGCAATTGTATTCTCTCTGTTCGTCGTGACTTCGTTCGTCTCGGCTTCCGAGCCAGATGAAATCCGAGAGAAGGCCAAGGCGGTGCAGCGAGAAGCGATCGAACTTGCGGAACTGGGCCGTAATGAAGAAGCAGCAAACCTGAAACGCCACGCCACGACAATGTTGGAAGAGGCTGATCGTCTCCAGCGTGATCATCTCCAGCGTGAGCGTCTGGATCAGGGCAAGGCCAAGATTATGAGACTGAGGCGTTCTCTTGAGGAATTACGTCACGAGGAGGATCGTCTGAGGCAAAATCCTGATGCGAGTGAACGGCTCGCTAATGTCCGACGTCGGGCACAACAAGTGGAGTCGGAACTCGAAGGTCTTTCCGACGAGTCGCACCGACAGCAAGCTGCCCCACACCACGAGATTGTCGGTCGTCTCGAACATATGCGGATTGCTGTCGAGCATCTGCATCACTCTGGACTGCATGACGTTGCAGAAAAAGTTGCCCAACAAGCCGAAGCCATGGAACGGGAACTGCATGAACGCCAGAAACATCCTAGCGATAAATTGCTTCGCGAGATGATGAAGCAACTCGATCAGATTCGGGATGAAGTTGGACGATTGCGTGGCGAAGTGAATGAGCTTAAGGAGAGACGTGATCGAT
>NZ_JBFHFD010000463.1:0-6826 GCF_041583735.1 Novipirellula sp. | reverse complement strand
GATCTGAACAATGACCACTGCGACGTTATCAAACTGCAACACCACCTGACCGCCGGTGGAGATATCGGCGACGCGTTGGAACAAGACACGTCGGCCAACGAAACGCAACTCCTGAAAATCTTGTCGGCGGCGGATGGTCGTCAGCTCGGGGCAGACCAGCTGCGAATCCAGCGACATCAATCCAACGTATTATTCAATGTGATGCGGGGCGGACTTCCGGCGCATGGATACGAAATCAACACCACCGACTTCCATGCCCACGTGCGAGGTGCGAACCGCTTCGCGGAACAGCGTAATGCGACCTTATGGGACAATTTGCCGAAGTCGATCTGCATGGACGAATTGAGTTTGCGAATCGCGGAAAGCAATGATCCCGATCTGATCCGCATCGCTTCAGAATACTTGCCGCTGTACTTTAGCCGTCGGCACGGTGACCCCACCCGGCCCTGGAACACCTACTCAATCGACGTTCGATCCGAAGACGGATCGGAGAAATTGAGTTACGAAGGCAATTGGCGAGACATTTTTCAAAACTGGGAAGCACTCGCGGTCGCGTATCCTCATTTCGCTACCAGCATGGTGCTTCGCTTTGTCAACGCATCGACCGCCGACGGCTACAACCCCTACCGCATCACCAAGGACGGTTTTGAATGGGAGGTCCCTGATCCTCATGATCCTTGGGCGAACATTGGATATTGGGGCGACCATCAAATCATCTACTTGCTGAAACTGCTCGAACGTTGCCGGGCAATGACGCCGGCCCAGTTGAACGCATGTTTGCTACACCCCTACTGCACGTATGCGGATATACCATACCGTATCCGACCGTATGAACAAATTTGTCGTGATCCTCAATCCACGATCGATTTTGATTTTGAACATGCGGCCGAAATCAACCAACGTGTCAAATCCATCGGAAGCGATGGCAAACTACTTTGGGGCGACGATGGCGAACCCTATCACGTGGGGCTGATTGAAAAGCTGCTAGTCCCGGCGCTCACCAAGTTGACGAATTTTGTTCCTGAAGGAGGCGTTTGGCTAAATACCCAGCGTCCCGAGTGGAATGACGCCAACAATGCATTGGTCGGCCGAGGATTGTCGGTGGTCACGGCGTGTTACCTTCGCCGCTATCTGACGTTTCTAATCGATTGGTTCACCAGTCCCGTCGATGGGCTGCCCGAAACGACACGGATCTCCCAATCGGTGTGCCAATTGGCCGAGGGAATCCAACAGGTTTTGCAGCAGCATGCCGAAGCATTCGATGGAGCGATTCCGGACGATCGCCGCAAACAAATCCTCGATGCGTTGTCGATCGTGGGAGAGAGATATCGCGACCAGGTGTATAGCGGTGCGATTTGCGACGAACAAGAAGAGGTGGCTTTGGCGT
This sequence comes from Novipirellula sp., assembly GCF_041583735.1. Classification (NCBI taxonomy): domain Bacteria; kingdom Pseudomonadati; phylum Planctomycetota; class Planctomycetia; order Pirellulales; family Pirellulaceae; genus Novipirellula; species Novipirellula sp. Next base: position 5,439 of record NZ_JBFHFD010000463.1, on the reverse strand, counting down.
CGCTGGTTGATCTGTTTCAACAAGCACTCACAATGATCGATCACACAATTCGCAGCAACCGCCGCGACGATGGCTTGTACCATTCCTATAACTTGATGCACCTTGAAAGCGACGCAGCGCCGCTTTCCCATTTGTACGAAATGCTCGAAGGCCAAGTTGCGGTGCTCAGTTGTGGATTGTTGTCACCGGCGGAATCGCTCAAAGTGCTCGACGCATTGCGGGCCAGCAAAATCTACCGCGAAGACCAGCAAAGTTACATGCTGTATCCCGATCGCGAGTTACCAAGATTCCTGGAAAAAAACCGAATCTGCCCGAAAAATGCTTCACGTTCAGCCCTGTTAAAAAGCTTGCTCGCCGACAAGAACGACGCGATTGTGCGGCAAGACATCCATGGCGATTTGCATTTCAATAGCCACTTTCGCAATGCAGCGGACCTAAACCATGCATTGGACCGATTACAGCAGCACCCGCAACATGGCGACTTGGCACGTCAAGACCGGTCACTGCTAAACGAAATTTTTGAGCAAACCTTTGGCCATCGTCACTTCACCGGTCGCTCCGGCACCTTTTTCGGCTACGAGGGACTCGGGTCCATCTATTGGCACATGGTTTCCAAACTCGCCTTGGCGGTGATGGAGCAGTGTTGGCAAGCGCACAAGATGCCGCAACGATCCGACGCAGACGTACTCGAGCAACTTCACCAGCACTATCGAGAAATCCGTGACGGCATCGGACTCACCAAAACTCCGCTGCAATATGGCGGTTTCCCTTCAGATCCCTATTCGCACACTCCGTATGCCGCGGGTGTCCAACAACCGGGAATGACGGGGCAAGTCAAAGAGGACATCCTAGCTCGCTGGGACGAACTTGGCATCCAGATCGAGCAAGGACGACTCGGCTTTGCCCCCGTCTTTTTCGAAGCCAGCGAACTGCTTTTAACCGACAGCGAACTGGTCTATTTCGATGTTCATCGGCGGTGCATCACACTACCCGTTTCCGCAGGCTGTTTTGCGATGACACTGTGCCAAGTGCCGATTATTTATCGTTCGAGCGACCGTGAAAAGTTAAGCATCCATTATGCGGAACAGCCAAGTGTGCTCCGCGACTCGCTACAGATGACAGCCTGCGAAACGGACATTTTGTTTCGTCGTCTCGGTGAAATCACCCGCATCGAAGTCAACTTTACTCCGCATTCCTGATCCCCGACCCGTTTACCTCGTTCTTTCCAAACCCACAACGAAAGTGAAAACATGAATTCACAAAACTTTTACCTGGCAATTCAGCAAAACCCAATCCATCCGTCGCGGATTCCCGCGTGCTTCGGCAGACACGTTCCGCAAGCCTCGGCCATCCATCGGCTATTGTGTGTCGCCCTTTGCATGGGATGGATTGGTTTTACGGCGAGTCCGCTGGTTGCACAGGACAAAACCACCACGGCGGCCGATCCCGCGATGAAGCTGGTGTGGCAAGACGAATTCGATGGCGACTCGCTGGACTACTGCAAGTGGGGAGTCGAAGTCAACGCGTTTGGAGGCGGCAATAGCGAGCTGCAAATTTACACTGACCGCTCGGAAAACGTCCGCGTCGAAGATGGCCATCTGGTAATCGAAGCTCGCAAAGACAACGCGGGAATCAGTGGTACCGAGCGTGAGTATTCATCGGGACGCGTGCGGACCAAACATCGCGGCGATTGGAAATACGGCCGCATCGATGTGCGGGCGAAACTTCCCGAGGGAGCCGGAATTTGGTCGGCGATTTGGATGCTGCCCACCGACGACGCCTACGGCGGCTGGGCTGCCAGCGGTGAGATCGACATCATGGAAATGAAAGGACAAGAGCCCGATCAAGTCTTAGGCACGTTGCACTACGGCGATGCTTGGCCACGCAATGCATACAGCGGCGACAAGTACAAACTGCAGAGCGGAACTTTCGCCGACGATTTCCATACCTTTTCTGTCGTTTGGAAACCGGGCCAAATCGATTGGCTAATCGATGGCAAGAAATACCAAACGCAAACCAAATGGAGCAGCACCGGTGGTGAATTCCCGGCGCCGTTTGACCAAGAATTTCACTTGCTTTTGAACGTCGCGGTCGGAGGCAATTTCCTTGGTCCCCCAAATGATTCCACTCCATTTCCGGCAAGGATGTTGGTCGACTACGTACGGGTTTACCAATAGCAAGAACCGACAAGAAAAACGCGTCGCCAAGGATGACGACGCATTTTGTTTTTATTGCGTTTGCAACCATCCACGCTCTGGCGAGCGTAGCTACAAGATTGTGCGTCAGGTTCCGCTGGTGCGTAAAAAAGAATGGCCTCGAGTTTCGCTACGTCATAAATGTCCGGCTATCGTGATTGCCGGATCCAATCGATGGCGGCCGTGGTCGAATCGGCGTTCGGTGAGCCGAGTGTTACCGACTCCGGAGCTCCAAGCGTGTGAAAGGCCGTGGTCACGATCGCAGGAATCGATTTCTCGCCGCCGATCCACAGCGGGTTCGGTGCCGACAAAGCCAACAGCGTGGGCAGGTCGCCATACTTGATCGCTCCAGGCAGAAAATTCACGTGCCGCCAATCATTGAGCATTTCAAACCGAAACCCTTCGGTGTCGATTGCAACGCGATCCATCTTCGCTCCGGCAATCACTCGAGCCGCGGCAACCAGCGGGCCGCCTCCATTGACCCCTAGCACATGTAGCGACTTGGGTTCGTGATCGTCGCTGCGAATCCATGCCGTGACACTCAGGATGTCGTGAACGCGGCGAGCAAACACGGTGTCGTTGTAACCGTAGGTGTATCCCGCAAACGGACGCGGATTCTTAACCGCCGGATTCTCGGTTAGCGAATCCGCCTCGCTTGTGAATTCGCCCTGACCATACAAATCGGCGGCGACCACCGCAAAACCTGCCTCGACCAACTTCAGCAAACCAGGATCAGGCTTGCCACCGGGAAACATTCCCGATTTGCCCTGGCCATCGACCCACAACACGACTTGCTTGTTCCATTTATCCGACTTTGGGTAGACCGAAACGATGGGCAATTGTTCGCCTTTGTCGGTCAGCGTGATCAGATCACCAAACTCGATGTACTGCTCGCGTGGCTCTTTCCAGACCTTGGTTCGCTTGATTTCCGAAGCCTTGGGCAGCTCTCGTCCGATCAAGGTCTGCCATGCCGAGCGGACCGTGGCGAGGTAGGACTGCGTTTCACGATCCCCCGTGGGCGAATGGTTTGACAACACAGCGAGATCTCGCTCGTTCAACTGCTGAAGCAATTTGCGTTCGTAATCGTCACCGCCTTTGGGGGCTGGGTGGCTGTCGTTCCAAACGGTGTACTCCTCGGGTGTAAGCGGTTTCCAATCGAGTTCTTGGATCGGTTCCTCTAATCCGAGGTCGAGATATTTGTTCATCCACGAATACATCACACTGCGAGAGACCGCGTTGTAATTGTGAGGAAATTGCAACATCGGTTCACAGTACACGTCCCCGGCCACGCCAAGCATCGCATACAGCTCACGAAGTTGCGGATAACCTTTCGTCATCATCTCTTTGGTCCAATCATTGGCCGCCGTCATCGCTTGCGGACGCGGGGCGAACAAGGCGGCAAGTTCGACGTTGCCGGTACCGATGCGAAGCAGGCTGCAGTTTTCGCAGGTACAGCCTCCCTGCATGCTGGTCGACACCATGCCATTGGGAAAACCCACGATGTGCCGATCATCAATCGCTCCCATCAAAATCGTCTGCGTTCCGCCGCCGCTGCCACCGGTGACCGCCAAGCGGGCCGGATCGACATCCTCTAGACTCTCCAAAAAATCAAGCGATCGGATACAGTTCCACGTTTGCAAACCCAGAATGCTGTGCAGTCGTCCTTCGGCTTGAGCGGAATAAAATCCATAGTTTTCACGGCCTTCTAATTCCGCGTCGTGCTTGGCATACCCATGCGCACGATCTTTCGAAATTTGGTGACTGTCGACGTAGCCGAGCATGTCAAAGATAAACGTGACGCAGCCCATCCGTGCAAGTTGAGCGCAGCGAGCCAGTTTGGGAAAACGCCCCGATTCGCGATGCAGCTCGGCACCCGATTTGATCAGTTCGTCCATCTTGGCTTCGCCGTAGTCGTACTGTCGCCCGCCGTGACCGTGTGGCGACAAGACCGCAGGCCGCTTGTGGGTCACTTCGCCCTCAGGCCGAAACAATAGTCCCGAAACAAAATGTCCGGGCAAGCTTTCGAAGTAGACCTTTTCGACCGTAAAACCGTCACGCTCGACTTTGCCGTGAATCACTGCGTTAAGAGGCGTTTTCTCGGGCATCGGGAACAAACCGGTCGCTACCAATACCCGTTGCTTCAATTCCGCCTGACGCTGCTGCCACGCTTCTCTCGATTCGGGCACCTCAAACGGAAAATAACCATTCAGATCCTTCGGCTCGCTCAGCCGCACATCATCAGGGCGGGCGTCGGCGTCAAGAACACGATGATGAGTGGGATCGCCAGCGATCAACGCGGACGAACCACAAACCACGAAGCCAATTGCAACAAACAGTAGCGGCACTTGGGATCGTACCGGTGGAAATGAGACTTTCACGGAGGGCTCCGAATCAGGAAGGAGGGTGTAGAAGCGGACGCCCATTGTAACCGATTTCGCGACACGAAGATCGCGAAGCCAGCGAAAGTGCATAGAGTTCACGGTGTCCGTTTTTGAGGTGGACGATCGAGCTCGGCCTGGGCTTATGCCAATAGATCGTGAACCACACGTGCTTCTTCGACGCCCGTCAACCGCTGGTCCAGCCCTTGGAAGCGGTGAGTGAAACGGGCGTGGTCGATCCCCAGCAGATGCAAAATCGTTGCTTGCAAGTCGTTCACTTCGACCGGGTTGTCGGCGACGTTGAATCCAAACTCATCCGACTCGCCGTACGTGAACCCTCGTTTGACGCCGCCCCCTGCCATCCACAGCGAGAAGGTATAGGGATGATGGTCGCGGCCACGATTGGCACCCGGCCGATTTTGCTGGAACGGAGTCCGTCCGAACTCGCCTCCCCAAATCACCAACGTGTCTTCGAGCAGCCCGCGTTGCTGCAGATCCTTGACCAACGCTGCCGAGGGCGCATCGGTGTCTTGACATTGGATTTCGAGCTGCGTGTCCAAATTGGTGTGTTGATCCCAACCGGCGTGCATCAGTTGGATGAACCGGCAACCACGCTCTGCCAACCGACGCGCCATCAAACAGTTGTAGGCAAAGCTTCCTTTCTCGTGAACTTGCGGTCCGTACATCTCCAGCACATGTGCCGGTTCATCACGCATGTCGGTCAACTCAGGCACCGAGGACTGCATCTTGTACGCCATTTCATACTGCGCGATCCGAGCGGCAATCTCGGGGTCACCAAGACGATCCAAGTTCATTTGATTTAGCGCCGCCAAATCATCCAATTGGGTTCGCCGTGTCGAGCGAGT
>NZ_JBFHFD010000462.1:0-6835 GCF_041583735.1 Novipirellula sp. | reverse complement strand
GGTTTGGCGACGTCGATGTGGGGCACGGCGCTCGCGCCGATATACCATCTGCACGAAGCGGGGCACGCCATCGAGGTGTTCGCCGATGAAACGCGGCCTCTTCTGCAAGGCGCTCGCTTGACCGCATGGGAATTGTCTCAAGCCGGTGTTCCGGTTACGGTGTTGACCGATTCGATGTCGGGAAGCCTGCTGCGGTCGGGACAGATCGACGCGGTGATCGTTGGCGCCGACCGTATTGCTGCCAACGGCGACGCTGCAAACAAGATCGGGACTTACCCCCTAGCCGTGCTCGCCCGCTATCACCGCGTGCCGTTTTATGTCGCGGCGCCCTCGAGCACGTTTGATCCTGCGCTCGCCAAAGGCGATCTGATCCCGATTGAACAACGCGGCCGTGACGAAGTCGCCAACCCCCACGGCGTCAAGCTCGTCCCCGACGCCGCGAACGTGATCAACCCCGCTTTCGATGTGACTCCCGCAGACCTGATCACCGCGATCATTACCGAGCGGGGAATCGTAATGGAACCTAGCCGCGAAAAACTCGCGAGCCTTCTTAAGTGGTGACATTCAGAGCGCGATATCGCCCTCACTAAATCAGCGGCGGGCTCGTGTCCATGAACACTTTTTGAAGTTTCTTCGAAAAGATTTCATTGCTGTGACCTGACGTGTCAAACCGCTAGCTGATACTTCTTCTGTCGAGCCAAAGATGAGATTTAAGTTGTCTCAAATCGAGACCAATGAATCATTTCGGTATCGACGGATGAGATTTAGAGGTCAATGTGCAACCATAATGATAATTTTTCAATCGCTTCGCAAAGGCAAAGGAATGTCTCAGTAACCTGCGGTTTTCCGCATTTCATTGAGTTTTATTAAAGTTTGGCGAAGCGGTGGAAACTATCTGATTAATGGAAGCGATTTTGGCACAAAAAGTGTATGTATCCATCACGTTCAAGAAGTTCAACCTACCAATCAGGGAAGAAAACAATGCTAGTTTTAAGCCGCAAAGAAGGTGAGCAACTCCTAATCGGTGACAACATCGTTCTGACGATCAATCGAATCTCGGCGAATCGAGTTGCGATCGGAATCGAAGCTCCGCGTGAAGTGCGGGTGGTTCGTGGTGAGTTGGACCGCAAGGAAGTAGCGCCGCGTGGTACCGCTCCGATGACCATCATCATGGAAGAGCAAAACGTCTCGGTCGCTAGCAAGCCTGATTGCTAGCGTGGGGTGACGTCGATTGTGCAATTTCTTTACGAAGTTGCGTGATACATAAGAGCGAGCTGAGACTCACTTTGAATTCAAAGAGTGAATTAGATTTCAGAGCGTGAGTACGCCGATTTCGATGAGATGGGGCAGCCAATTTCGGGGCAGCCAATTTCGATTCAGCGAATTGGTTTTTCATGAGGGATGAACGGGCCGAAGAACCGGCCCATCATTCCCCTCACTGCTGAGGGCAACGAATTGCCCCACAGCAGAAAAATGATGCTCTTCATTCAGAATGCAAGCTGCAACTTAAACCGCACGTCGTGCTATGCAGTACGTCAGATTAGGCAGCGCGTCGCGAGGGTGCGAACGAACGATTGGGAAGCGGGAGGACCGCTTCACACTCGTCAATCGATTTCACTTCGTCGATATGCACGCGTCGCTTCATTTCGGCGGTTGCGGAACCACCGGTCATCATGCCGATCGATTCTCGTAGACGCGAAGGTCGACCGAGATTCGCTAGCATCCCTCGCAGTCCATCGCGGAACCCACTGCGGTCCTTGCATGCGGTTTGGCGAATCGCCCACAGACGCTTTCCCCGTCGGAACGACGCATTGTTCCATGCGGTGTGGTCTTGGTCGGAAACCAAGCTGCACTGTTCTGCTGTTACACATCGCCAACCGGATTGCGATAATGCCAGTCCAGCGGTGTACGAGAATTCGAGCAGACTGTTGCCGCGATAGCAATGACAGACGTTTCGCAGTGACTCGCGTCGCCAAAACGATGCTTCGACAAAGACGCCATCGATCTTCGCGATCTCTTGGCGACTCAATTTCGTCTGCGATACACCAGCGGGTTGGCAAAGCCGTGACGCACTGTCGAACCAACCGGCTCCGACAATCCGTCCCGTTTGCTCCCTCCGAACGACCGCAGCGATTGCCGCGACATCATGATGTTCGAATTTTTCCAGTGCGGCATCAACCCAACCTTCTGTTGCCTTAAAGCCGCCACTTAAGACATGGACAAATCGACCGCGGGCTGCCGAAGCGCTTGCGGAGATCAGTTCGAGCAATTCAGCCGAGTCAGCGGACACAAAGCGAACTTCGTCACCCAATTCGAACGGGTCTTCATAAGTCCCGTCGTGAGCAACAATCACTTCACAGCCGCTGGGCTGATGCTCTAAAACACTGATCAAACTGGTTTCGAAAGACTGAAGGTCTTCCGTCACCGGGACCACAATCGTAAGCCGCGGGATCGGAGAAATATTTGGCACCGAACCACCTCAAGAAAGAATGCTGGCATGCACGCCGGCTTTCAAGACAATACGACGACCGACTCGCCGTCCTAGCTAGTTTTCGGTAGAACCAGCGTCAGAAGATGAGATCTTCGGCTGAACAGACCAAGAAAGATGCAAAGCAAGCATCGTCTGACTCTGTATTCATTCGCCAACCGACAAACCCAACCTAATCCCTCAACCCAAACACACCCATGCACACGCGATTGCTCCCCCCCGACGGATCAAAGGTTTCTGAGATTGGCTTTGGTGCATGGGCGATCGGGGGGCAGTGGGGGCCACAAAGCGATGACGTGTCGCTGCAAGCACTTCACGCGGCGATCGATCGAGGTGTTAACTTTATCGATACCGCCGAGGGCTACGGCAACGGACATAGTGAGATGCTGATCGCCAAAGTATTGAAGGATCGCAGTGAGCCGGTCTTTGTTGCCACTAAAACGCCCCCCAGCCCCGGACCGTGGCCGCCGAGTCCCTATTGCCGCTGGCAAGATCGCTACTCCGCAGCCTATCTGCGAGACAACATTCACCAGCGTTTGACGAACCTCGCTGTCGAGCGAATCGATCTGCTGCAACTGCATACCTGGACACGCGGCTGGAACGACGATCCTCAACCGTTGTTGGTGCTGCGTCAATTGCGAGACGAGGGCAAGATCAACTTGATCGGCGTCAGTACCCCCGAGCACGACCAGGATTGTGTGGTGCAGTTGATGCGAAATGGATTGGTCGATGTCGTTCAGGTGATTTTCAATCTGTTTAACCAGGATGCTGCCGCTCAAATCTTGCCGGTCGCGGCCGAAACGGGAACCGGTGTGATCGTCCGGGTTGCTTTGGACGAGGGATCGTTGGCGGGCAAATACAGCGGTGATCATGTTTTCCCCGAAGACGATTTTCGCAGCCAGTATTTTGCCGGAGACCGGATGCAGCGGACTGCCGACCGCGTTGCCGAAATTCGTGCCGACATGGATGCGCTGGGTTTATCAGACGATTATTCCATGGCCGATGTCGCACTAAAATTTGCGCTCTCGCGACCCGAGGTGAGCACGGTGGTTGCAGGTATGCGTACGGTCAAGCAGGTCGAGCAGAATACTCGAACGAGCCAACTGCGAGATTTGCCGGACGAGGCGATCACGCGTTTGCGACGACACAATTGGCGCCGCGGCATTTGGTACGGCGGAAAATAAGTGCGGCAGAACGCTACCGTTTAGACCGTGCCGGCAAATGGCGTTTCGACGCCATGGTCCTGCTGCAGTTGAAATAAGCAATCGTCAGCAATCCGCAACCGTCGGCTGACTTCGCGACCCAGATTCATCATGATCATCGCATACTGCTCGACGTTCATGCGATACAGCGAATGCAGCACCGTGCGTGGGATTTCAATCGTTTCGCAATTGCATTCTGCTTGCGCCGCAGCGGATCGCGGCTGAAAATCAATCAGCGACATTTCGCCAAAGCAATCGCCGCTTGCCAAACGTCCCAGCGTGATCGATTCATCTCTCCACATCCGCTGAATCAACACGGTCCCCGCTTCGATCACGTACAGCGACTCGCCCGGGTCGCCTTCGTGGAAAAAATAGTCGCCCGCTGCCAACACAAGCCGATGCGACTCTCCCAGAATCAATTCCAGCGACTCATTTTTCAGTCCCCCAAACACGGCCATTTGGCGAAGCATTTTTGCTTGATGTTCATTCATCGAGTGAGCTCAAGAAAAGAGAGGCGAAACGGAGCGGCGGTGCCGAGCAGGAGAAGCATCCCGATTGTAGCACTTTCGTCGTCCTGAGAAGTAAAATGTTGACGTCATTGGCTCTCGGGCCGTGGCTGGCGAGATTACAATCGAAGTCCTCCTGGCTCCCCTTTGCCTTCCTCGAGTTTTTTTGCTTGGAATTGTTATGTTCACTGCGGTTCGTACCCAGCTGTCTTTGTCTGCTTGCATTGCAATTTTATCTCTGACCCCATGCGTCCATGGCAACGAAGCGTGGCCAGCGTTTCGTGGACCGGGCGGCGACGGGATCGTGCGCTCGGGCGCCAAGTTGCCGTTGCAATGGTCGTCTGAAAAGAACATTGATTGGCGTACCGAATTGCCAGGCAAAGGTTGGTCCAGCCCCGTCTGTGATGACGGTCGTATTTATGTGACCACAGCGATCCCCGCCGAACCAGCGGTAGGGTCCGAGGATGTGGCGAAAGAGTTTTCGCTGTCACTATTGGTCATCGACGCCGCCAGTGGCGAACTGTTGCAGACGATTCCGGTAATGCAGCAAACCAAGGATCGATCGCCCAAAATCCATTCTAAGAACAGTCACGCCAGCCCCACGCCGATCATCGATGGCGATCGCATCTTTGTCCACTTTGGCTACCAAGGCACTGCATGCGTCAGCAAGCAGGGCGAGATTTTGTGGACCAATCGTGATTTGTACTTCAGCCCTCAGCATGGCAATGGCGGAACCCCGATCTTGGTCGACAACCTCCTCATTTTTACTTGTGACGGTGACAAAGAACCTAAAATCGTTGCTCTGCATGCCGACACCGGTGAACTTGCTTGGCAAACGTTGCGAATGATCTTTTCAATTCGCACGTTCTCGTTTGCGACACCGACATTGATCGAAGTCGATGGTCAAAAACAAGTGGTTGCGCCCGGCAGCGATTGCGTCTTTGGTTTGGACCCGAAAACGGGGGAAACGATTTGGGATGTTCGCTACGATGGTTATTCCGTGATCCCCAAACCGATCTTTCATCGCGGGCTCGTGTTTGTTTCGACCAGCTACGACAGCAGCAAACTGCTGGCGATCCGTCCGACCGGCACCGGCGTGGTGACCGACACACATATTCAGTGGCGTTCCAACAAGAGTGTCTCCAAGACGCCGTCGATGGTCGCCGCCGATGGATTGATCTATTGGGTCAGCGACGATGGGATCGCGATGTGTGCCGAAGCCGAGACGGGCGAGATTGTTTATCGCAAACGAATCGGTGGCAACTTTTCCGCGTCGTTGTTGATGTCCGGCGACCGGATCTATTTCACCAGTGAAGAGGGTGTCACCACGGTGGTCCGCGCCGGTCGCGAATTCGAGGTTCTCGCCACCAATCCGATCGAAGAACGAACCCTTGCATCGCTGGGCGTTTTTGAAGATTCCATTTTACTTCGCACCGCGGACGCGCTTTACCGAATCTCGCAGTAGAAAGCGGTTAGAATCAAGGCTTCTACTCCTCCCCCCCTCTCGAAACCAGAGTCGCCTCGAAGGACGCCCCATGATTTTCGCACTCCGAAGTCGTGCCCACTGCATTCTGCTGTTTTTATCCGTGTCTGTATTGGGATTGGCATCACCGCCGGTCACGGCCCAAGTGCTTCGTTACCAACCCAAGCCCGATTCGCAATTCGCCTATCGATTTGAGATTAACGCCGATAGCGGAAGCGAAACGACGCATTACAAAGGGATCACAAAGTACGAGGTCAATAGTGTAGATGCGAATCTGATCCAACTGACGTATCGGGGCGGATTATCAGAATCGAAAACGTACAAGGCGGGTAATCGTGGGATGCGAGGTCCGTTTGGGTTTGGTTCATTCCCACCGTCGATGCCCAGTCCGTTTTCGCGACCCGCCTTCGCTGGCAAAACGCAAACCACCAACCAAATCACGATGTCGACGCGCGGCGAAGTGATCAAATTGGTGGGCGATTCCCAACTCCCTTTCTTGCTCGGCAATGTCTCGCTGATTCCGTTTGAGCCGCTGCCCGAGACGGACGAAAAGAAATGGCAGATCGACTCGGGGATCGCGGTCACGCAAAAGGACCGCCAAGACCGGTTCGGCCCCGGAGGCTTTGGGCCTGGCGGTTTCGATCCTTTTGGCCGTAGGAATAACAATGATGACACCATACGTGCCGCGATTGAAAGGACAAGCTTCCAGCTTCTGCGGCATCAGAAAGACTTGGTCCTATTCAAAAAGGACTACGAATTGAAGATGCCGGAAACCGAGGATGGTGTCGCCTATGAAATGTCCGGCTCGGGAACTTGGTCATTCGACAAGTCCGAGAATATGCCTGCGGGGATCGAGTTTAGTTACAAGCTAATTGTCAAAAGCAAAAACTCGACCACAACGCTTCCGATCACGATGAAATACGAGCGGTTATCGCAGCAGGAAATCGATGCGATCGAAGCCGAGGCAAAAAAACGGGCAGAGGAACGAGCGATGGCCGCCGCCCAAGCCAAGGCCGAAGCCGAAGCTCCGCTGACCGAAGCACAAAAAGCGGATGCGCTCGCGTCGCTTGCGTCCAACGACGCGGCACGACAAATTCAAACGCTCGGTGAGCTAGCCAAGAAGAATTTGAAAGATCCCGATCAAGAGATCGCAACT
>NZ_JBFHFD010000461.1:0-6838 GCF_041583735.1 Novipirellula sp. | reverse complement strand
ATCGCCAAGCGTCTCCCCGACACGTTCACGCTTGACCAAGATCGCGGTGTAGTCGTTCACGTTGGCGCGGCAGTGCGTCAGTGCGTCCTGGGCCATGTCCAAGGCGCGATCCAACGGGTGCTGGGAAATCGGCTTGTGAGTGATGCTGGCCGCGTTCGCGACGCGGTGGATCGGTTCGACGAGCTGCGGATCTTCCGCAAAAGCACTCCCCGTTGCCAGCGCACCCGTAGCGGAAAGCGAACCAAGTAGAGCGACAAAACGGCGGCGTTGCATTTTCATGAATTTCTTCCTGGAAGTAACGTTGCGGCCTCCGTTGCCGCCTAGGTTGTCTATCGCCGAACGAGAGCACGAATCATGAAAAGGGAAAAGCATCACAGTCTTGAATACCGTAACCGGTACATCCGGAACCATCGCTGCGATGATTCGCCACTCCTCCGCAGCAGACCCAACAATCCGATTTCGACCGCGGATTCATGGTTTCACCATACAGCCAGCGCCAATGCGGTTTCTAGATCATTTCCGCGCAATTGAGCGGGGAATGATGCAAAAAAAGGCGACCCGAATTTTCTTGAGTCGTTCTTGAATCATTCTTTGATTTTCGGCTCAACCACCCCCTATTCGCCGGCCGATGAGTAAAAAGCGGATAATCGGCAAAGTTTTCCTAGTTTGCCAGGTCCGCAGGTTGCTTTTTTACCTTCGGTCGAGTTTTTTGAAATGATTTCAAACCGTTCTTTCGCCGGATCTTGCTCGGCCAGGGGGTTGGTGCTCGCTTTTCTATCAACCCTTGTCGTTTCTCCGACAGTTGCGGCGGACGCGACATCGGCGGAAACGAGGGCGAGACAGTCTTGGGCTCCGGTGGCCCGCTCGAATCAGCCGCCGCAACCGCTTCGTGACCCCGTTTATTGGCCGCAACCGGTTCGTCATGCGGTGTCCAGCGACCGACAGGGGGCCTCGTACCGTTCGACGCAAGCGAGTCGTTATTCGCAACATCTTCGCACGTCGGGATCGGTCGATGAACCACGATTTGTCGGTTCATCTCAAGCCGATCCGTCTGGCTATGGCGATGGGGAACTCCCGGGACACGTTTCCGATCAATTCGATCCGCCTGCAGGGCAAAATGTCGGATTGCTTTCGGATTTGTTTGGCGGGGCGATTGGCCCTGGCAACCCGACGCCGACGCACCGCGTGATCCGATCACCGGAATTCAGTTTGCCCAAACACAAGCTTGGCGAACGATACTCGCAAACCCATCCTCCGCACGGGTCGCATCACCAACGCAAACTCGGCACGCCCGCGACGATCCCGCAAGCCAAGGAGAGTGCGAGCTGGAAGACGCCGTATTCGTACGGCTATTTCGGAGCGACCAGCAAGCGAAGTTGGTCCAAGCACACGGGGTATCGGGACCGCTATACCGAATGGACCCTACAGTAGCATTGGGATCCTGCAGTAGCGTTAGGATCCGCATGGGGGGGCGTAGGTGAGTCCGGCTGAGTTGTTTGGACTGAGTTGTTTGGACTGGGGGCGCCCTTCTTTCAAACGTGGCGGCAATCGGGGTACGATGGGCGAAACTTGTTGCCGATGTTCAAAACCTCTCTCCCCTAGCGATAAACGATGAGCTCTCCTGAACCCTCCTCAGGGCGTCCCGCCCCCGCGTCACCTGCATCGCCCGCTGGCCGTCCAGGTCACCGTGGTGCCCCGTTGCCCGAGCCCTCGGTGATCCCCGAGAACGGATGGCATTGTGCCCATTACTTTTATCGTTTTCGCCGCGAAGCCCTTTCCGCACGTCTGAGCGCTGAGTGCCAAAGTCAGTTCAAAGCCGCGCTGCATCCGGCTGCGGACGTGGCGCCCGAGCGACTGGCGAGCTACTGGACCAGCGGGCATCGTGCTGATTTCGGCGTGATGATCATGGATCCTGATCCGGCCAAGGTGGATGCGGTTCATCAACGCATTCTCGCTCCGCCGTTGGGCCAATTTGTCGAAGCGAGTTGGTCGTTTGTTTCGATGAGCGAAGTGAGCGAGTACGTTCCTTCGATTGAGGAATACGAGAAACGTTTGATCGCCGGTGGCGAAGTCGCCGGTTCGCCCGAGGTGGCTGCCAAGGTGGCTGCGTATGAGCGACGTTTACCGATGATGAACGAGCAGCGGATCCGACCGGAATTCCCCGAATGGCCCGTCGCTTGTTTTTACCCGATGAACAAAAGCCGTGTGGTCGGCGCCAATTGGTTCACCGAACCGTTCAGTCTGCGAAACAAGATGATGGCCGAGCATGCCCAAAGCGGCATGGCGTTCGCCGGCAAAGTAAGTCAGTTGATCTCCGTAGGCGTGGGGATCGACGATTGGGAGTGGATGGTCACGCTGTGGGGGCGAAACCCTGAATACTTGAAAGAGATCGTCTACAAGATGCGGTTCGACGAGGCGAGTGCCAAGTACGGCGAATTCGGGCCGTTCTATGTCGGTTATCGCGCCAGTGCCGAGGAAATCCTCGAGCATTGCCAATTGAAGTAAGGCGACCGGCTGAGACTCCGTCCGGCGTGGAAACGTTCTGCCGCAGCGGCAATCAAGCCTGCGGCTTCGAAAAATCATAACCCGACGCGTCAGTTTCGAAGTTGCTGTTTTTGTGCCGGAGGCACTTTATGGAATAGCCTTGGACTTTAGTCCAAGGTTATCGGTTCTGAAATTGGCACCCCGTCGCGGAGCGACGTTCTGTGGCGAACGATTAAGTCACAAAACGTCCCGTTGGGACTCGATTGATACTGGCGAAAATCCTCGGACTAAAGTCCGAGGCTATCGAAATATGTCGCTCCGCGACAGCAAATAGCGCAACTTCAGAACTCACGCGTCGGGGTGTGATTCTCGTGTGCCGGATGCGCCCGTAATCTCTGCGGTATTAGGAAAACGTTTCGCCGGTGATCCGCTCGAACGCTTCGGTGTATTTCGCTGCGGTTCGCTCGATCACCTGCTCGGGCAACGGCGGCGGATCGGATTGTTTGTCCCAGCCGCACTGCGACAAGTATTCGCGAACGAATTGCTTGTCGAACGAGGGTTGAGCCGATCCCGGCGCGTAGCTGGCTGCGTTCCAAAATCGTGAACTGTCTGGCGTCAGCACTTCGTCGACCAGCACTAATTCGCCATCGACCATGCCGAATTCGAATTTGGTGTCCGCGATGATCAATCCCTTGGACGCAGCATGCTGAGAGGCTTCGCGGTAGATATGCAGGCTTTGATCGCGAAGTTTTTCGGCGAGTTCCCTACCGATGTCCGACGCCATCCGCTCGAAAGTGACGTTCTCGTCGTGCCCCTCTTCCGCCTTGGTTGCCGGGGTGAAAATCGGCTCAGGCAACGCATCGCACTGCTTCAGCCCCGGCGGTAGTGCGTTCCCGCAAATCTCGCCCGTCGCTTGATATTCCTTCAGTCCGCTGCCTTCAAGATAGCCGCGGACGACGCATTCAAACGGCACGACGTCGGCTTTTTCGACAATCATCGTTCGGCCTTCCAGCGGCGATGTGTCGAACTTTTGCATCAAGTCGGCGGGGATCTCCGTCGCCAGCAAGTGATGTCGAACGGGTAGCATCGAAAACCAAAAACGGCTCATTTGCGTTAACAAGCGGCCTTTGTTCGGAATCCCGCTGGGCAAGATGAAGTCAAAGGCGCTAATTCGATCGCTGCTGACGATCATCAGCGAATTTCCCAGATCGTAGACGTCGCGGACTTTGCCACTTCGTCGGGGCATTGGCAAATGCGTCGATAGCAGTGCTCCGCAGGCGTCGAAGGTGTACAGGTCTGGGGGGCTGGATTCGTTTTGGTTGCTCATGTGTTTACTTTGCCAAAACGCCCCCTGCTCGGCAACTAGCCTTCGGGGGCGAATCCTCGCTTCGGACATTCCTGCCCTCGCCTCGCGAATCCCCCGTTTAGAAAGTACAATAATTGTCGCAGAAGACCGATGGCGACGTGCTGGAAAGAATACGTTACGCTCTCATGCTTCAATTTTTGGTTGCGCACGCGCGTATGACTCATCAACTTCGGAATCAGCCTGGCAAGACACTATGGGACAGTTTTTCTTTGATGTCCCTGAGACGGCTCAAGATTTTATCAGCCGGTCTCTCTGGAAAGATGCCTATATCTGCGGGATTGAAGGGGTTCCTTGGCAATCGCGAAACGAATTTGATGGTTCGCGATTGACGATCACGCGAGGCATCGAATCCTCGGGGAAACTGTTTTTGACCTGTCCGGTCGAAGGCGTCGGCTATTGCACGCTCAATACCTGTAGTTTGCGGCCGCTCGAAGAAGCCCATCTGCTGCTTTTGGAATTGGCTCGCGGCAGTTGTTATCGTGCCCGCATCCAGTCCGATGCCTGGGAGCGAGCCGGATTGACGTTAACCAGCACATTTCTAGAGCTGATGGCTGAGGGGACCCAACGTTTTCTTGACGCGGCTCAGCGTCGTGGCGACCCCGGCGTGGCATCGGAGTATGCGATCGAAGCGATTTCGATTCTTGAACGAGCCAATGCGGAGCTCGGTGATAGCTACGCGATCCAGTCGGTTTCCTTCCGCAAACAGCGTGAGAACCAGCTGGGGACGTTGTTGGCCGCGGCCGTGGTGCCGCCCAGCCCAACCGAGCCGGATCACGAGGAAGCGTTTTGCGCGGCATTTAATTCTGCGGCGGTGCGACTGAGTTGGGCCGATATCGAAACCGATTCAGGCCGCTTCGACTACGACGCGGCCGAGCAATCGATTCGTTGGTGCGCGTCCAAAGGGTTACGCGTGATCGGAGGTCCGTTATTGGATTTCCGCGAGCGTTTGATGCCGCACTGGCTGTATTTGCTTGAAGATGATTTCGAGTCGCTGTTGCAATCGGTTTGTAATTTTGCCGAACGCACCGTATTAAAACTTCGTGGTTCGGTCCAGCTTTGGAATTGTGCTTCGGGACTCAATACACCCGGCCCGCTGAAGCTTGACGACGAGCAAATCATGCGATTAGCTGTGGGGATTCTGCAGACGGTTCGCCGCAACGATCCCAACACTCCGGCGATCATGATGTTCGATCAACCGTTCGGCGAATATTTGGCCAAACACCGAGACGCGATTTCACCGCTTCACTTTGCCGATGCAATCGCTCGCAGCGGACTCGGGATGGCGGGGTTTGGTTTGGATGTGCGAGTGAACTATGCCAGCGGCGCGACGCTGCCGCGGTCGGCCATCGACTTTGGCCAAATGATTGACCGCTGGGGAACGCTCGGATTGCCGCTGCTAGTTCAGCTGTCGATCCCCGGAGATCGTGGAGCGGATGAAAAAGCGATCTATCCCCTCGAGACGCTTCCGGAAACCTCGTCCGAGCTTGATGCGAGTTCCGATCAACTGCGAATCGCCAGTCCGCTGATTCGCACGCTGCTTGCCAAACATATCGTGCATGGCATTGTTTGGGATGGCTGGTCCGATGCAGTGCCTCATGTGTTAAGCCATTCGGGGCTGATCGACGCCGAGAACGAACCGCGGCCGCTGCTGGATTATTTGACGCGAGTTCGACGCGACTTTTTAGCGTAAACTCTGCTGCCGTGTTGTCGCAACAAGAGTCGCCAAGACTTGCGGCCCCCCCCGCAAAGCCGTTTACCACTTTTCCGGCACATCGGGTTGTTGCCAAACGCTCATCCCGCCGTCGACTAACAGCGTTTGTCCGTGGACATGTTCCGCGGCGTCGGACAACAGGAATACCGCGGCACCCCCACATGCATCGGGGCTGGGGATTTGGCCGTTGGGTGTGTGTAGTTTCATCCAGCTTTCGACGCGTGTGTCTTGGTTGACAATGTCGGTTAGTGGCGTGCGGACCAACCCCGGTGCCATCGCGTTGACGCGGATTTGATGCGGGGCCAACGAAACGCACAGCGAGCGAACCATCGCCGCGACCGCTCCTTTGCTGGTGTCATAAGCGGTGTGATCGGGTTCCGCTAAAACGCCATTGATCGATCCGGTAAATAGCACGCGGCCGGCGATGCCCTGGTCGACCCAACGTTTGGCAAACGCCTGAGTCAAGAAGTATCCCGAGGTGACATTCAAATCGATCGTGGTGCGGTAACGCTCGTACGTCATCTCTAGAAACGGCGTGTCGATAAACGTGCCAGCGTTGTTGATCAACAGATCGATGCCTGGCATCGTGTTCTCAATTGCCTCCATTAGATTGGCAAGATATCCACTCGGAGGGGCTGACAAATCGGCTGTCAACAATTCCGACTGGACTCCCAATTCGCGGAGTTCGGTCCGCGTGCGAATCGCGTTCTCGTCTTCATCACGACCTAGGATTAACACATCCGCTCCGGCGGTGGCGATTGATTTTGCGATAGCAGCTCCGACACCTTGAGTACCGCCGGTGACAAGGGCGCGGCGTCCGGTCAGATCGAAAGGGGATGGTGTGGGGCTCATGGTGTGTGAGGTTCCAGTGGATGCGAAAAAGGAGGGGCGTAAAGGGAGGGAACTGCGGGGGGGGAATTGAGGGATTGGCGAAATCGCAAAAGTTTTGTCGTCACTGGATTTCGGAAAAAAAGCAGCAACTTTGCAAGTTCGTCTCATCGGCGGGCGAAACTTTTGCCGACCTACCTTGATGACTACCTTAGCGAGTCTAAGATAAAGGTTGTGGGACTGAATAAGACCCACAACCGCTTCGGTCGTCTAATTTCGGCAGAGGGATCATTTTCCGGGTTCGCCAAAGTCATTCAAAGGCTTGTACAGTAGTACGCTGAGACTTTCGCGTTTCTCCCAGCGGCTCCATTTTGCCGCCGACCGATCGAAGCATTTCAAATAGCCGACCAATGATGTGAAAACGTCATTGGCCGGTTTTTTTTATGCTT
>NZ_JBFHFD010000460.1:0-6862 GCF_041583735.1 Novipirellula sp. | reverse complement strand
TTTGTGATCGCAATTGGGGGCGAACGCACGCATCTGAGCGAATTTAAGGACCGGCTAGAACGAGCCATGGTGCTGGAATCGCAAGACATGATGCCGGACGTCGTCACGATGAATTCGACCATTCGGCTGCTTGATTTAGATCTGAACGAAGCCGATACTTACACGCTGGTTTATCCCGAGGAAGCTTGTATTGCCGAAGGGAAATTATCGATTCTTTCGCCGCTTGGCACGATGATTTTTGGATGTCGGGTCGGAGAAAGCGTGACGTGCCATGTCTCGGGGCATCAGAATCGAAAGCGGGTCGAGAAAATTACTTTTCAACCCGAACGCATCGGCGCCTTTAATTTGTAGCAGCCTATCGCCACTGGCGAACTCTATTCCGACAACCCTTGTCGAGAACGCAAACGGGCGATCATGGCCACGGCGGACGCCGCGAGTAAAAGCGTGCTAAAGGCGAAGTACCCGACCACCACTAATAAGTTTCCAACATTGGCGACTGCCTCTTCATCTTCGATTAGGTTGCCGTCAAGCGGCAATGAAAATGCCGCCGAGAAGGGACTGGTCACGCCCAGCCACTCGGCGCGCCGAATCGATTCCGTAGGGAATTCCAAAATCGTCATCAACGCGGTCATCGCGGGCGGGCCGACGTACAGCAATAGCAACACAATATAGGTGGACATCAATGCGATCGAGGTTTTGCGCTGAAATAGCGAGCACAGTTGAGCGATGGTG
Organism: Novipirellula sp.; assembly: GCF_041583735.1. Taxonomy (NCBI): domain Bacteria; kingdom Pseudomonadati; phylum Planctomycetota; class Planctomycetia; order Pirellulales; family Pirellulaceae; genus Novipirellula; species Novipirellula sp. The sequence goes on along the minus strand of NZ_JBFHFD010000460.1, from coordinate 6,130 downwards.
GCGTTGACCAAACAAACCATCAAAACAATCGCAAACATCCCCAGCACGCTTGCCCAGTTGCTCCAATAACTGTAGTTCAGCACGCCGCCAAGCAGCAGCGGCCATAATAGGAAGCAGGTTAAGACAGCGGAGATGCGAAAGCCGACGATAAATTTGCCCCACAAGATTTGACTGGGCGTCAAGGTGGTTGTTAACAGCAAATCAAGTGTTTGACGTTCGCGTTCGCTAGTCATCGATCCCGCTAAAAAGACCGGGCCGACCAGCATATTAAAAACGATCACGTAAACCGAAAACCACGCGATCTTTTCGTCCATGTAGAACAAAAATGCCCCCATCATCGGGATCGCCAACAGCATGCTGATTTGAATTACCAGCCGCAGCATCAAGGTGCCTTGAGCAAAGATCTCGCTATGGATTTCTTTGTCATAGACCGGGTTCGCTCCATCGGCCATCAACTCGGATTTCTTTGGCGGCGCGAACAGTCGGTCGGGGAATTGATCAGGCTGGATCACTAGCCCCACGGCTTCTTCGGCTTCCCGCTCTAAATCGATCACCTCCTTGCCTTCGCTGCCAACATCGGGAGGATAAAGCATCCGCCCGGCGGCAGCCGAGCACATCAAGATCACCGCGGATAACGCAAACGCGGGAATCACCAACAGTGCGAGTTTTAATCGCAATTCGCCCTGCCCTTCGAGCGAGGCCCAGAACAGAATCGCTCCGATCACCAACGGCAGGATGAACAAGTAGCTGACGACTAACGAGCTGCTTGTTCGCGAAAAATAGCTGCTGCAAAACACTCCAATCGCGCCGAACAGAATCACCGAAACGATCAACCCCAAATAGGCCGCCAAGACTTCGTAGACGCTGACGCCGCCCAGCGGAAGACAGAGCACGATGATCGGTAGCGAAGCCAGAATCAGCATACCGAGGTGCGTCAAACTCGCGACCATTTTTCCAAACACGATCGCGCCGGGACGCAGTGGACTGGCCAACAACATCTCATACGTATGACGTTCTTTTTCTCCGGTGATCGTTCCGGCTGCAAAGCTGGGGGCCATCAACGATGCGATCACGTATTGGCCAAGAAAAAATAAATTGACCAGCTTCGTTGCCGATGGCGGGCTGATCGTAAGGTCAAGACGCTGTTCGCTTGGCCATGCCATCAACACAACCGTCGCGAGTAGCAGTTGATAGAGTCCGAGCAGAAAAAATGCACGATTCGTACGCAGGTTTCCCAGCAATTCACGTTGAAGAACGGGATTTTCAAAAACGTACATGGTCGGGTGATTCTAGCGATGTGGAATTAGAGAGGCGTTTTGGACGGTTGGCCTGCGTGTTCGCTGACATAGGTTGGGACCGCATAGCCAGGTAAGCGGCTGCGGATGCGGTTGATTAGTTCAAGCCCTTGCTGGACCGGGACTTCAAAGTGCTTCGTACCTTTCACGCGATCCAGTTGATGCAAGTAATAAGGTTGAATGCGATGATTGACCAATTTCATACACAGATCAACCAACGTCTGTTCATCGTCGTTCACGCCACGTAGCAGGACGGCTTGATTCAACACTGGAATTCCCGCGTCAACAAGCATCTCCATCCGAGCGATCACCGACGAGTCTAACTCATTGGCATGGTTGCAGTGCACGACGAACCAAATTGCCGAACGCGTTTCTTTCAGTTTGCTACAGAGAGCTTCGGTGACACGTTGAGGGATCACGATTGGTAATCGAGTGTGGATCCGAATTCGGCGAATATGCGGGATCGCATCGATTTGGTCGATCAATTCGAAAAGCTTGGTATCGGTCAGCGTCAGTGGGTCGCCGCCGCTGAGGATGACCTCTTCGACGTCGGGGCGAGATTGGACGTACTGGATAGCCGGAGCCCAGTTTTCGCGTCGTGATCCCGCTTCTTGGTAGGGGAATTCGCGGCGAAAACAGTACCGGCAATGCACCGCGCAGACCCCCGATGCGATCAGCAGGACGCGGCCGTCATATTTGTGAATTACCCCCCCGGCCGCTAGCGAGTCGAGATCCCCGACGGGGTCCGAGACAAACTGAGGGTCCAAGACCAATTCGTCGCCGATCGGCAACACTTGGCGAAGCAGCGGGTCGTCGGGGTCGCCCGGTGCGATTCGGCTTAAAAATTCGAGCGGCACGAAGGTTGGAAACGTCTCGAGCTGCCCTGCCACGGCGTCGGCGGGCAAATTCAGCCGTTCGAGAAGCTGTTTTTTGCTGCGAATCGCCTTCCGCATTGCGGTTTGCCAGTCCACTGCCGCGAGATTGGGGGGCTGGATTGTGGCTGAGAAAAGCTGCTCAGGACGGGGCGGGACAAGAACCCGCGATCGCGTTAGAATCTGGTCCGGTTGCTCCTGAGGCTGGGGTGCTGAGTCGTTTTGCGGTTCAGCCGGCACGGGATTGAACTTGTCCGATTCGCGAGGGGAAGTTTCCTGGATCATTCAGTTTCTAGTGGATGCAACCAATCAATAATTAAAAAATCCCCATCCCTCGAAAACATTGACTCGTAAAGACGGGACCGTCGTCTATGGCTACTTATAACACAAGTGACTTCCGCAAAGGACTTAAGGTCCAAATTGATGGTGAACCTTACATCATGACGGAAATGATGTTTGTCAAACCTGGTAAAGGCAACGCACTTTACAAATGCAAACTTAAGAATCTGATCCGTGGAACCTCGCTTGACCGCACCTACAAAGGGGGCGACTCACTCGAATCGGCGGACGTGGAAACAACCGACGTGCAATTTTTGTATCGCAACGGGGAAGATTACGTTTTCATGCACAACGAGTCGTTCGAGCAGTTCGAAGTCACCAGCGATGTTGCAGGCGACATTTGGAAGTATTTGAAGGACGGCATTGCGTGCGCAATGACGCTGTACAACGGTAACGCCATTATCGTTGAACCACCAAATCACTTTGAATTGGAGGTCATTGAATGCGTTCCCGGCACCAAGGGAGACACCGCGACCAACGTCACCAAGCCTGCCAAGGTGGAAACCGGTGCGGAGTTCAACGTGCCTGGATTCATCAAAGAAGGAAATGTGATCAAGATCGATACGCGATCGGGCGAATATATCGAACGCGTCAGCAACTAAGGCGACCGCTCGGTTTCGTTTTCAGAATCGCTCGGTCGCGAACGCTGCCAAGGATTTCGGCACATCTCGCGATGCCGTCGATCTCGCTTGAAAGCTCCTTTTTTTGCGCCCTGAAAGTTGGGAGATCGCGGCGGTTGCCGATTGGGCGCCGCTGCGTCTCTCGCTTTTCCTCTATTTTTAGCCGCGTCTTTTACAAATCTCTAATGCCTATGAAATGAACGCATTGCTGCGTTTTTTCGAATAAATTGCCATGGTCAACACGCTCTTCCTTCCTGAATTACGAGAAATGTTGGCTGAGCAAAATCGGGCTGAGCTCGAAGAGTTCTGCACGACGCTGAACCCGGGGCGTACCGCCGAGTTTATGGAGGGGCTTTCCAACGAAGAGGCGTGGGAAGTGCTTCAATATGCCGAGCCATCGCGTCGCTCGGAGATTTTTGGCTACTTCAATGAAGAACGCCAATTAGAGATGCTTCGCGATCATGATCCGTCGCAAGTCGCGGCGTTGGTCGAAGAGATTCCGGCGGACGATCGCGTTGACTTGATCCAAGAATTGTCGGACGAACGTGTCCAAGAAATTCTGCCGCTGTTACCGGTTCAAGATCGTCGCAACATTCAGCGTCTTCGTTCGTATCAGGGCGAGACCGCCGGCGGCTTGATGACGACCGAGGTTGCCAAGCTGGGCGAGAAACTGAGTGCTCGTGAGGCGCTCGATGAACTGGGGCGTCAGGCCAGCCAGCTCGAAACGATCTACTACCTATACGTCGTTGACGAAGACGACTCGCTCCGCGGAATTGTCTCGACACGACAATTGGTTTCGTCGCTGGCGCACCCCGAATTAACACTCGGGGATATGATGGAAACCGATGTCGTCGTCGCCAATGTGACCGAAGACCAAGAATCGGTGGCTCATAAAGTCGAGCGATTCAACTTGCTAGCCATCCCCGTGGTCGATGCGAGTCGGCGATTGCTCGGAATTATCACGCATGATGACGTGATCGACGTCGTTCGTGAGGAATTGACCGAGGACGCCCAGCGGATTGCCGCGGTGGCTCCCTTGGAAGACGACTTTCTTCGCATCGGTTTGCTGACGCTGTCGTGGAAACGAGGGATTTGGCTGACGATTTTGTTTTTTGCCGCGCTGTTGACCGCGTTTGCACTGCGTCACTACGAAGAGGAATTGCAGCAATTCGTCTGGTTGGTCTGGTTCATCCCGCTGATCATTAGTGCAGGTGGGAATTCGGGCAGCCAATCGGCGACGTTGGTCATCACCGCGATGACAAGCGGTCAAGTCAAATTCCGCGACTGGCACCGCGTCTTGATTCGCGAGAGCGTGGTGTCGTTGCTGTTAGGCAGCTTTTTGGCGTTGATTGGCTTTGCCGTCGCGATATTCGTGGCTCCTTCGGTTCGCGACGCGCTGGTCATTCCGATCACGTTGTTGGCGGTCATCGTCTGCGGCTGTCTGTGTGGCGCGACGTTGCCCATCGTCTTCAAGCGGGCGGGATTGGACCCGGCGCTAATGAGCAACCCGTTTGTCGCCGGAATTGTCGACATCTTGGGCATCGTGATCTATATCAATGTCGGCCGCGTGCTGCTGGGCTAGTTGCCGCCCTGCTTTGCGCAGCGAAAAAAAACGAAACCACAAGCGACCGCGGACCTTACTCGGCTTCGCCGAATTCAACGGTGGGTCGAGTTCAACGGTGGTGAGTTGGCCCGCGAATAATTACAATGAGGGCTTGTTTTCCCCACCTCCGCTCCCCCCGAAATCATCAAGGCCAATAATGACGCTTGTGCGACAACTTTTCACGGCACTCACCATGGCGTTAGCCGCGATAACGCTTCAGCCCGCTGGTGCGGAAGACTCCGTGTTTATTGAAGCAGAAAGCTTCGCTGAGCCCGGCGGTTGGAAACTCGATACCCAATCGATCATGACGATGGGGTCCCCCTACATGATCGCCCACGGGATGGGAAAACCGGTCGAAAATGCGACAGCGACGGTCAAATTTCCGAGCACAGGAACGTACCACGTGTTCGCACGCACCAAGGATTGGGTCGCTCGCTGGGATGCTCCTGGTGCTCCAGGCAAATTCCAAATCGCGGTGAATGGCAAGACGCTCGAGCACACCTTCGGAACCAAAAGTGCCGAATGGTTTTGGGAGCCCGGCGGAACGATTGAAATCAACGACACGAACGCCACGGTAACGCTGCAGGATCTAACCGGATTCGATGGCCGCTGTGACGCGATTTATTTCACGAAATCGGGCGCAGAGCCACCTAACGAATCAACGGTGTTAGGACCGTGGCGTCGCAAACAACTCGGTTTGGGCGAAAAGCCCACCGAAAAAAGTGGCTATGACATCGTCGTCATCGGTGGCGGTTACTCCGGCATGGGGACCGCGATTTCCGCAGCACGCATGGGTTGCAAAGTGGCGTTGGTGCAAAACCGCGGCGTGTTGGGCGGAAACGGATCGAGTGAAATTCGCGTTTGGGCGATGGGGCACGTCCGTCGTGGTAATTATCCTCGCGTCGGTGAAATTGTGACCGAGTTTTCAGATAACGCCACCAAGTCACCGGGCACCTACGAAGAATTCGAAGATGCCAAAAAAGAAGCGATCGTGCGGGCTGAACCCAATATCGATTTGTTCTTGAACCATCACGCCTATCACGTCGAAACGAAAGATAACCAAATCGAAAGCGTGATGGCGTTTGATACTCGCAGCGGCGATCAAATCCGCTTTGCCGGAACTCTGTTTGCCGATTGCACCGGCCATGCCACGATCGGATTCCTCGCCGGTGCCGATAGCGAAATGACTCCCGAGGGCCGCATGGGCATGAGTAACATGTGGGCGTGGGACGAAGCGGACAGCCCTACCGAATTTCCTGAAACGCCATGGGCACTGCAGTTGAGCATGGACGATTTCCCCTATCCACGTGACCACCACGGTCAATGGTTCTGGGAAAGTGGATTTGATAAGGACCCGATCCAGCATGCCGAAGCAATCCGCGATTGGAATTTGCGAGCGGT
>NZ_JBFHFD010000459.1:0-6871 GCF_041583735.1 Novipirellula sp. | reverse complement strand
GCTCGGTCGACCCGCCTGTGAATCCAAAGACGACGTACAAGGTGCGGATCAATGCGTCTCAGCCGACCGCATGGGGGTCACCCGTCGCTGGACACGACAACCTGGCTCGGCGTCCAACGGGATGTTACCTTGCGCCCGGCAGTATCGTGTTGGTTGCGGTGCCGCAAGCCATGGTCAATAAAGGTTATAACATTCGGGTCGGTGCCCATTCGTGGGACCTGCAAAAGAAGCCCATCATCAAACGACTCGATCGCGTATCGTTGGTCTATCCGATCACAAAGACGTTGACCGGGATCGCGAATCCGCTTGGGGGTGGAATCTATATCGAGGTTCCCTATCAAGCGAATCTTGGCATTCAAGAAATTCAGGTGCGTGGTGCGGTTCGGGCACCCTTCTATTCGGCGCGCAGTTTCGAGACAACGCCTTTGGCAAAGTGGCGGAGTGAAGAGCAAAGGCAGCCGGCGCCATGGGCTGATTTTGAGTCGGACAAGTTCATGATGCAGGTCCCCAGTGCCTGGGTTCGACAACTGAACGATCCCGAAACCTTGATGCAAGATTGGGACAAAGCGATGGACGGCGTCTCGGAACTATTCGGGTATCCGTTGGTTCGATCAAAAACGGTGCTATATCTGCAAGCCGACGTAGCCATGCGCGGATCGGCGAACTTTCCCGGTTACCCGCAATCCAATTATGCCTCTAATCCCTACCAGCTTGAGCTCAATAAATCGAGGCACGCTTGGATGGTCAAAGGCCCCCAATACGCGGATTGGACAGTGTTCCATGAGGTTGGGCACTCACAACAGATTTCCAAGTTTCGTGGCGAAACGGAGGCCGTTGTGAACTTGCCACACGCGGCCATCATGAATAACAAGTTCGGGATGCCTCTGGATAAGGCGTTCGGTGAATCTGTCGGTGGCAAAACTCAAATGTCGTTGGACGAAGCGGCGATCACGTGGATGGTCACGGAAAACTTTCGGCAGGGCAAGCCGATGAATCATTCCAATAAGCCGGGCGATGAGATGAAGTATCAACATCGTGGCTACGGCAAGTACGTCGAGATCGCTTACTTATTTGGCTGGGATGCGTTGGGACGATTTTGGCGTGCCGAAAATGAACGCTGGAAACCGGGGGATCGTGTCCCGCAGAACTCCGATCCGACCGACGCCCGAATCTTGCGGTTGTCCAAGGCAGCGGGAGTGGACCTGACACCGCTAATTCATTTCTGGGGCATCCAGCCGCAGAACCCGGCGGCATTGGTAAGATCGATTCGGGCCGCGGGCTTGAAACCGTCGCCACGAATTAAGGAGCGATTGGAACACTATATGACGATCGTCCCTCAAAATAACGCTGATTTCCGCAGGCATACCAAGGTGGCTTATCCGCGAGGATTGGGGCAAGCAAAGGATCCCAAGTATGGGGAGGGGTGGTACCAAGTTTGGCTGACGAAATACGACGAGTCTCACGGGAATGCTGCTAAAGAGGCGATCCAAGATATCGTGCGTCGTTACTTCGACTCGCAACCGGATCGCCGATCGAGCGCAGGCTAGCCATAAAAGCGAAACAGCTCACTTGAAAGAACTGTCTTTTGCCATCTTTCGGTATACGATAACACGACGGATCGGAAACTCGCCCAGCGCTCAGTGACCTACATCCGTGGTGATCAGGCCACGGCAAATGTGTCGTCCATTCGTCATTGCTGATGTCCAAGGCCGAAACGGCAAAAACGCAACTTTTGTACTCACACGACTAGCAACAAACCCGCGTAACTAAACGCACCCAGTGCAAACGCCCAAAAACGGCTCTCCCGTTCTTCCGGCAACTCTTCCTTAAACGTGTTCAGCAGAATCCCACCTGACAAAAACGCGATCGTCGATGCCGTCAACGCTTCATGAAGCTCGGTGGTCACGCCGACCGCCCATCCAGCTAACACCGCCGCGGACAGCACCCAGCGTCCAGCATGGTGGTAACGCTGGCGATGGTGTTGCCGCAGCCCATGGTCGTTGACTAGAAAATGCAAACCGATGCCAACCAGATACAACGACAGCGATTGCAGGCCGCGATCTTCACGCACCAACAAGTAGCCGAGTAGCGCGTTGTAGATGCCATAAGAAATGATGTGCAACCAGAACGCCGGACTTTTCGATTCGCCCGACTTGGTTTTCGAACGGATCGCCATCTTCTCCAGCCCGTAGAAAACCACCAATCCGCTCAGCACCATCAACCACAGCAGATGATCGCCAAGCGATTGAAAACCATTCGCGGCCACGGTCGTGCGAAGTACCTCGTGGTGCTGTTGCAATTCAGGCAACAGGTGCACCAGGGCGTAGGCAACGGCCACACCACCGGCGATCGATAGCCAGCGACTACGAGGGATCACGTCAAGAAAGCGAAGACGCCCCGCAAACAGGTGGACCAACGCCAGGATGCACGCTCCGACAAACGATTCGACGACCATGGTTGCGGCTCCTCTCTTCGGATCGAGTTCGTGCTGATTTAGCGTAGCGGAAGTCGTCAACGGCTTTCGTTCGATTGCCGTATGCCACTCGAAACTTTTGATGGCTTGTTGATTTAATCCAAATGCAAATCGCAACGGTGAGCCTTGGGCCGTAAGGCACGGGGTAACGCGCGAGACTAGGCCGCTGACGCGTCACGGCTCAATAAAACAACAAGCCGTTCGACGAGTCCCGCTACCAGGAACGGCGTCACCGCGTAGGCCCAAACGGCGAACCTGCATTTTCGCTCCCCGCTGCACCGCGTTGCCTCATTTCCCATCACGCTTTCCGACTTTTGCAAAACAGGCGGCGACATGTGCTGTGCTTCGATTCACGATCGACTATTATAACCGTCTAAGGCTCCCTTCGTGATGCTTTCCCGCCCATCCGCTCGCCCACCCATCGAAGTGTAAATGATGCATTCAAACCCCAGTTCCAGGTTTTGTTTGTCGGTGTTCGCCTTCCTGATGATTATGGATGTTTCCCTGCCTGCGGTGGCGGAAAACGTCGATCCGATCGCGAAGATGCAGACAAATGCGGTTACCAGTCGACGCGCCGACTGGGGGCACTGGGGGCCCTCACCCGAAAAGTATTCGAGCTGGAAGACCCACAGCAATCGCTTGATTCCCGTATACACCTTCGGGATCGATTTGGATTCGGTCAGCGGAAAGAACAGCTTGTATCGCGACGCGTCGGCAATCGAAAAATTGTATGGCTCCGTTCCTGAGAACACGGTCAATCCGCAGGCTGACTATTTTGACCAGACGGACATTTACCATCTGCAAAAATCGGCCATCGCGTCTGGCAAGAAGCGTGTGATCTTGTTTGTGTTCGATGGAATGGATTGGGATACCAGTCGCGTTGCGGCGATCGCAAGGTCGGGCAAGATCTACCACGAAGGGCGTGGCGAAGGATTGCACTTTCTGGACTATCGAGGTGCAAAAACGGACTTCGGTTACTGTGTCACCAGCCCTCACAACGAAGGCACGTCCGTGGACGTTAACACCCAGACCGTTGTAAATCCAGATGGCAAACTTCGTGGTGGTTATGACGCCTCGCTTGGCGGCGATGCCCCCTGGCGACCGGTGGTCGACGCCGATTATCCGATCGGCAAGAGCAAAAAGACCAAACATGCGTACGCAGAATCGTCGGCAACCGCGACATCGTTAACCTGCGGGATCAAGACGTACAATGATGCGATGAACGTTGACTTTATGGGCCGCGAAGTGCTGCCGATCGCTCGCAAGTTACAAGACGATGGCTTTGCGATCGGGGTGGTGACGAGTGTGCCGATCAGCCACGCGACACCGGGATGTGCTTATGGAAACAACGTGCATCGCAATGATTACCAAGATTTGACACGCGACCTGATCGGCCGACCCTCGGTTTTCCATCCTGGCGGTTTGCCCGGAGTGGATGTGTTGATCGGTGGCGGCTGGGGGATCGACAAAGACAAAGACGGCGCACAGGGCGATAACTACGTTCCAGGCAACAAGTACATCGCGGCAGACGACTTGTCCGCGATCGACGTCAACAACGGCGGCAACTATGTCGTGGCTCAGCGAACTCCAGGCGTTGCGGGGCCTAAGGTCCTTAGCGAGGGGGTCCGCAAAGCCAAAGAGAGTGACAAGCGTTTGTTCGGCTACTTTGGCGCCCAAGGCGGCCACTTGCCGTATCAAACCGCCGATGGCAACTACGACCCCGTGGTCAGCTACGGCAGTTCGAAACCGGAAAAGGCCGAAGTCTATAGCGAAGCCGACCTGCACGAAAACGTCAAACTGGATCAGATGGCGATCGCGGCACTCGACGTTCTCGATTCACGTTCCGACCGTTGGTGGTTGATGATTGAAAGCGGTGACGTCGACTGGGCGAATCACTCGAACAACATCGACAATTCGATCGGTGCGGTCCACAGCGGCGACGACGCATTTGCCGCCGTCGTGTCGTGGATTGAACAGCACGGGGGCTGGGACGAAACTGCATTGATTCTGACCGCCGATCACGGTCACTATTTCAACCTGGATCGCCCCGATGCCTTCGTTCCAAAACCGATCGAATAACAAAAATGATCGACCGAGAGGGATACGAACGATTGGTTCTAAGACCGATTGTTTCGTCAGTCGCGAACGCTGGTCGGCTTAGCGGCACTCGTTACAGTGGCCGCGAAGCAGGATTTCGGTGACTTCACCGACCTTTTCGCTCGCTCGCTGGCTGCCCGCGGTCAGCTTGACGTCATCCAGACAGGAGACATTGCCGCAATCGACACAGAGAAAGTGGGGATGTGCCGAGTCATGCCCCGGTTCACCCATGATCGCTTCGAAACGCCAGACGTGATCGCCGACTTCGGTTCGACGCAACAACCCCGCGTCCACCATATCGTTTAAGTTGCGAAACGCAGTCGCCTTGTCAACACCGGTGGTGGCGAGATGCTCGGCGACGACCGCGTGGGTAAGCGGGGACGTCGCTGCGCGGAGTAATTGCAAAGTGGCAATTCGCGCCGGCGTGGCTCGTAGCCCCGCGTCGCGAATCGCTTGCTTGACCAGGTCAAGCGATTCGTCGTTCTTGGTCATTTTGGTTTCCAGCGTTTCAGAAGGCTGCAATACCCCATTCTACCTAAATGCAATGTCTTTGCAAGAAACCGTCTCGTTCCCAGCGAACCATGCCCCCAAGTTCTCCCCGTTCCGGTAATGGTCGTAGCGATGAATCCCCCCCCTTTCCTCGTAAACGCGGGCACGAGTCCCTCTCCCCCATCGAACCTAACCTACCAAAACGGTTACCTCTCCGCCTTTTCCGACGTTTGGCTCGCGAGCGTGCGACGGCATGACTCGTTGTCTCGTTCATCCCAAAAAAGTATTTTTGATCGAACACTATTTACATGCACACGTATTGCATGTGCGGCAGTCTTGTGGAGGCGTGACTTTTTTTGAAGGGTAGCCATGCGTTTGCTCCTGTCCTTGGTATTGAATTGCTTTGCCGGTGTTGCGGTTCATGCAAAGGATCCCGTCGCTCCGGTGATGGTTGTCTCCGACACCACGAAGGCAAACTTGCTGCCGCCTTTACCGCCAGCGACACCGCTGGTGGTTTTGATCCAAAGTGGCGACGAAACCTACGACGACATCAATGCAAGAGCGATGACGATCCGTATGAACCCGTCCAGATTGTGGTGGGCCGCGGCATCGGGATGCGAATGGCCCGACGACGAGGAATCGATAGCGGAAATTCGATTGCAGTGGGGTTGCTGAACCAGCAGACATGGTGCTGGAGACGGGACGTAGTCCGTTTTGATGACCAACAAAAACATTTTGGAGATAGCGATGAAGCAACAAGAGGCAGAACGGTTTTTCGACCGAGATTGTGCGTCGGGATACGATCAGGTGCAGACGCGACTAGCGCCGCTTCGAGATGCGTTGCATATGTTGATGGAGGCGATGCTTTCCGACATGCCATCGGTCTGTCGCGTGCTCTGTGTCGGCGCTGGCACCGGTTGGGAACTGATTCGGCTCGCTGAGCGGCACCCGCAGTGGACGTTCACGGCGGTTGAACCCTCGGCGCCGATGCTTGAGGTTTGCCAACGGAAGGCGGAAGAGCATGGAATTCGTTCTCGTTGTGTGTTCCACGGCGGCTACCTTGACTCGCTCCCCTCAACGGAACCATTCGACGTGGCCACCTCGCTGCTCGTATCGCAGTTCATTTTGGACCGAAATGATCGAGCGGATTTCTTTCGCGAGATTGGCGAGCGACTGAGAATCGGCGGACGGCTTGTCAACGCCGATTTGGCTGCGGACACCGATTCACCCGAGTATGAGAGGTTGCTGGAGGTTTGGTGGCAAGCCATGCGAACCTCCGATGTTCCGCCGGAAGGAGTCGAGCGGATGAAGGCGGCCTACGGTCGCGACGTCGCGGTGTTACCACCCGACGAAGTGAAGCGACTAATGGTGTCCGGCGGATTCGAGCCTCCCGTGCAATTCCTGCAGACGGGGCTGATCCGTGCCTGGTTCACGCGGCGGACTACCCAGGATCCATCGAAGCGTTCATCGAATAATTGAACCCTCACCCGTGGAAGTTTCGTTCAACCTTTGGCAAAGTCGAGCCGTTACGGATTACCGGTACCAGACGCTTCGATTTCGAAATTGCTAAACAGAGCAAGGGCTGGCAAATGAGTCTGAAAGCGATGAAACATATTCGTACGGTGTTCGTCCAGAGAGTGTCGCGTTCACTACTGGTGTGCTTTTTAATGGCAATCGTTGGTTGCGGGGTTAGCCGTGTAGAACCAACATCGATCGACACGATCGAAGACGGGCTGCCCATGATCAGCGGAAAACAATTGGACGAGTACGTTCGAGCGAGCAAATCACCGGTGCTCGTCGAGTTCGGAGTCG
>NZ_JBFHFD010000458.1:0-6901 GCF_041583735.1 Novipirellula sp. | reverse complement strand
TCGCTGCAGACAATGTCTTTGATCTCAAACGGCTCGTCGCCTTTGACGATCAAGCGTTTTTCGATCACTGCGTCGGCGGGTTTGCTGCCTAGGTTCACCGCAGCAGGCGAGACGCTGATCGCCGAACGCACTCGACCCGAAATGTCCATCTCGGTGGTCGGGAAGGCGCGGTCGTTGCTGATCAGCGTCAATCGTTCATGAATTTCGCCTTCTTCCATCGAGTCTTTCATGCTGACTCGCATGCGGTAGCGAACGATTCCCGGCGTCAATTCAGGAGCACTCAATCGGACTTGCAAACTTTCACAGTGGCTTCGCACGTCGCTGATTCGCCAGTTCGAGTTGCCACTGTGGGTGATCACGATTTCACGTTCCGGAGCATCACCGGAGGCGAATTCGCCAAAAGCCACATCAGGAGGATCAAACGTGATGTCGGTGCGAATGAATCCACTGACTTTGAGCTGCGTTTCCGCATAAAACGGTTTGTCAAACACGACGGTGATTGTCGCCGACTTTTGACCAATAAACGAACTGGTGTTGAACGTCGCGACCACCGCTCCGGTCTCATGCGTCTTCAGCGTGTCTTTGGTGATCGAGGGGCTGGTGCATCCACAGCTCGATCGGACGGCGGCGATGTGGACGTCTTCTTCGTATTTGTTGGTCAGCTCGAAATGGAAGTCACATTTGGTTCCGCGACCGACAGTGCGAAAGTCATGACTGGTCTCGGCAAACATCTTGTCTGCCCAATTCTCTGCATGGACCTTCGCAGTCGAGACGAGAGAGATAACGATAATACTGGCGAGCAAAACAGAATAACGCACCATGACATCCAGGCCATTTGAAAGCGGAAATTGGAAACACGGGAAAGGGGCAACGCGATTCAGTCGAAGCTGAAAATCCAGATGCATCGCCACTGTCGCCCGACGTCGCTGCATGCATCATCGGGACCGCACTAAACCCTTTATCGGGAATAAACCGCCCCTGAACCTTAGAAAGATTGGCTACTTCGAGAAAGAAGGTCCATCTTTCTCGACGGCAATCTCAGTTGCTAGCAAGTCAAAGTCGCGAAAGACCTCCGCTAAACGCTCCATCGGCAAACCAACCACGTTGGTTTCGCTGCCGCCATCGAGGACTTCCAACCAATCATTGCCGTCCTGGAAACCAAACGCGCCTGCCTTGCCCTCCCACAGCATCGAATCGAGGTACTCGGCGAGCATTTCCTCGCTGAGGGTTTGCATTTGCAGTTCGGTGCGGACGACTTCGACGACACAGCGATTTTGGCTGACTGACCAGACACAGAATCCTGAAAAAACGTCGTGGCGGCGACCGCTGAGTTGTCGTAGCATCGCTTCGGCATGTTCGATATCGTGGGGTTTACCCAATATTTGCCCATAGCACGACGCCACGGTGTCGGCGGCCAGGATCAATCCGCCATCGTTCTTCGACGCCACATCGGCAGCTTTTCGATAGGCGTATCGCGCCACCAATTCGGGAGCTGTCTCGCGACTGCACATCCCACACTCCGCTTCATCGCTCGCGGGTTGAACCGTGAACGAATATCCCGCAGCCCTTAGCAACTGCGACCGTCGGGGCGACCCGCTTGCCAGGATCAGCGATTCATCGGTCGGCAAATCGGCTCGTGGCAAACCACTCATCAGAGGCAGATTGTCTGTGAATTTCATCCGGTCCTACTGCGGGTTGGGGGGAATGACTGCAATAACGAAGATAACTGCAATAACGAAGGCTCTCCTATCGTTTTACGGGTTCGTTGTCGGATTGGGAAGCAAGCGGTGGTTTTCTCTTGACGGTTCCGAAGCCGACTTTGTAGTGTCCGCACAGCCCTCGGAGCCGATTGGCGTAAAAAGGTCCCGATTTCCGCGCCGTGCAAAATTCAACGTCGTACAAAAAGCGATCCGCTTGAACACCATGAACCGCCGACAGTTTTGCTCACTGATTGCCGCTAGCTCGTTAGCGTCATCGGTTGCCGGCTGCGCGTCATGGATCGATCGTTCGACGGCGGATGCCGTGCTGAATCAAAGCGGCAGCAATCCCTTCGCTGCGGTCAAACCAAGTTCTCAGGCGATGGTACTGTCGGTCGGTTTTCATCCGATTCAGCCCGAGGCCGCGAATCAAGACCGGGTCGCATCGATGTGGCAGTGGGTCGATGAAATGATCATCGAACCGGCACATCGTAGCGAGCTTGCAGAGAACGGGATCCGGGTCGGCAAGGTCATTCGTCCTGACCAATTTCGTCAACGGCTTGCCGAGATGGCCGGTCCGCGTGACGTGGTCGACGTCTTCTTGGGCGAAGCCGATGTGGCGAGCGACGTTTCCGTTGGCTCTCGAAAGATTCCAATGCGATTGGCAAAGCGATACGAGTTGCCACTTCGTCAACCTCGCAGCGGTGCCCATGTGACGCTGCTTCGCACGCAGGGACAAACGGTAGGGCGAACGCTACAGGACCCACAATACGTATTGGCCATCACGCCCACGCAGTCCAAGACCGCCTCGCAAATTCATTTGCAATGTCGTCCCGAGATTCAGCACGGTGCAATGCGTCAAAAATGGATCAGCAGCGATTCGGCCATGCGGATCGACAGTCGCCGTGACGCATGGTCGCTGCCTTGGCTCGATATCGATCTTGAAGGGGGCAAGGATGATCTGTTTGTGATCGCGGCAAGTCAACCTGCGTTTGGGCTCGGCAAAGAAATGATGACGGGGGTTTCCGCCGACAATATCGAAGAACAAGTGGTGGTGTTGATCCAAATCGACCGGCTGGCCGAGTCGAAGTTGTAAATCAGCTGGCTTCCTCGGCGATAATCCGCTTTACTGCCGATACTCAGGCTCGGGCAACGCGTCAGGGCGACGGATCACCTCGGCTTCGATAATGCGGTCCGGCGGGTAGACCACTTGCCCTTTCTTTTTCTCTTTGTGCGGATCGACTCGCCGAAGTTCGGTGAACAAGTCCATTCCCTCGATCACCCGTCCAAACACCGTTTGTTCTTTGCTGACGGTGGGAACCGGAGTAAAGAAAATGGCAAATTGGCTACTGGCACTATCGGGAACAAAGTCACCGGTTTCCCCTTTGGGAAGCTTGGCCATCGCCAATGAGCCGCGGAACGCATTCCGCGCTCCGTCGCGTTGGTGCTCGTCGACGATGAATTGCCCGCTATTGCCCGATCCCGTGCCCGCTTCGTCACCGGTCAGTGCCAACAGATCATCGATCACTTGATAGAAATCAAGCCCATCGTAAAAACCTTGCTCGACCAATTTGATGAAGTGGGCTACCGTCGACGGCGCTTGGTCCAAAAACAGTTCGATAACAATATCGCCGTGCGTTGTGTTTAGCTTGACGCGAGGAAGCTCTTTCTCAGCATCCTGTTCTCGGCGTTTCTGCTCTTCGGCCCATTGCTGTTTCAGATCATCCATTTGGTAGCTGAAACGCTTGTCCAGATCGCCATAGTCTTCGGGTTTGAGGTACTCGTAGATTTTCTCGGCCGTTTCGAATTCGCCTACACAAACCGACGACCGAGCAGCGGACTGAAAGAGGAAGACTTGATTAAAACCCAGGTCGATCAATAACGCGCTGGCACGCATGGTCGACAACGAGTAATTCGAATGCTTGAAGCGGTGTTCAAGCATCGTTAACAAGTACTGGGCAGCTTCTTGATCGGGCGCCAACAACAAGTACTCGTACGCAGCATCGAAGACTTCGTCAAACAAGGCGTAGCTCTGTTCGCGTAGTTCGCGATATCGATCAAGTGCCTCAGGCGTTTGGTCCTCGCCGTTCATGTACAGCGTGTGAACCGTTCGCATGTCGATCAATACATCGACGAGCTGCTCTTTTGCCTGGACATATTTCGCCTTGGCTTGTTTGCCCTCTTCGTTCAATTCAAAGGGCTTGCCATCGGGCCCTTTGCCGAGCAAATTCGCGGGCTCTCGTGTCGGCCCCTTGGGCTTTTGCGAATCGTCATGATGGGAATGGGGCTCCCCTGTGTGTGCATCGGCTTCGTGTGCATCATCCGGGCTGGTTGTCGCGGCAGTGGTGTCCTGGGCGGCAGTGGTTTCTTGGGCCGCGGTGGTTTCTTGGGCCGCGGTGGTTTCCTGGGCGAACGACCGTGTCACAAAGGGGGCCGGCAGCGAAAGTCCCGCGACCAATCCGAGGGTCGAGAGGGTGAACAAAAAGACGCGATCGATCATCAAAGACTCAAAATGGCTCAAAAACAAACGGGAAATGGAAATCCACTGCACGAGTAGCTACGCAGCGATCCCCGGAATGGATCGCGAAAAACAACACTTCTCGCCAAACTCCCATAATTGGGGGGGCTTCTGCGAATAAGCGACCGGGGACGCATATGCCCCGGTGTCTTACGGCCCACGGCTCACCGCTGCGATTTGCGTTTGGATTAAATCAACAAGCCGTTAAGAGTTTTGTCGGCCGCCTCCCATGAAACCGGGCCGCTCACACCGCGAACGCTACTAAAGCTGTTACGAACGTGTTTTACCCGTCTGCATCGCGGTTTCGATCTTTTCAAGCAAGTCGCCGATCTGCTCGTGAGTCTTCTCGGTTGTCGAGACGACCAATACACTTTCGATGGCCACAATCGTACTGGGGCCGCCGAGGACTTCCCATGTATCCGGGGTAATCGTAGAGGTCACAGCGCGGATGACTTTGGGGGCCTTGCCTTTTAGCGGATCCGCTAATGCATAGACTTTTGTCACCAAATGATTTTCTACATGCTCCGGTGTCGTGATTTGAATGACTTCGTCTTTGATCATGTAGGTTAGATCAAGCTGTCTCAGCGAAATCTTCAGTACCGTTCGCAGGCTGACGTTTTGAAGCGAAACGTGAATCGGTTGTTGGGGCGACAATCCAATCTCTTCGATTGCCCGAGTATCGAGCACCATCGGCGTGTTGGTTTTTTCAGACAGCAGGTGTAGAAATTCGCTCAGAGGCACTGCGTCGACGTGGATTGACGTCTTTTCCGATAACTTGCGGCGAAGTTGTTGCTCAGTCGTATCCGGCCCAGTCGCATCCGGCCCTGTGGTCATCCGGGGCGGCGTGTCTGGCGTGGCGGCAGGTTTCGTGTCGCTGGCGAATGGATCCTGTTGAGCCTGTGCGAAGTGCATTGGCATCAACCCCAGTAGGATCAGTAGGGTGAGGATCGACATCACGCCATTTCGCGATCGTCCGAAGTACCGGGGAGCGGATGGCCGCAGTGAGACTTGCATGCGAATTTGTCCGTTCGAGTGAATGGATTCGAGTGAATGGAGAAGAGTAGGGATGGAGACAAGGATGACCGGATGGGCGGTCCGGCGGGGCGACCGCTTGAGTCGTCGTCATGATCTCGCATGCATTCACGGCGGTCAAGCAAAATCTGTGCATCGGTTCGTTACAGAATCCTGCCGTATATTTTTTCTATCCGACTCGGCGAACCGACAACTTCGGCTTTCGCTGAGAATTAGAGACGCTGCCCGCTATTTGCTACTCAAGTGACGAATGCTACTTGCTACTCATCCGACGAATGACGAACGACCGGAGTGGGGGAAATCGAGGGGCCTGTTCCAGGGTTTTCCCATTCGGCTCGCGGTGCCGGCCGTGATCCACTTGAAACAGTGCGGCATGGAGTGAAAACCAATTCAAAAAATCTATGAAAAATTGATGTTAAGTGGGGTTGCAGAAAACCGATAAAAACACGACAACCTTCGAACCTTCAAGTGACGGGCGTTGTCTCGTTTCTTCGTAAGGTATCCGGCTGCAGAAAGAGTGGTTTTATCGCTCGTTTTTGCTGCACCGGGGCGTAGCTCAGCCTGGCAGAGCGCCTGGTTTGGGACCAGGAGGTCGCATGTTCGAATCATGTCGCCCCGATCAATGAGAAGCCCGTGTCTTGCACTGTAAGACACGGGCTTTTTTTGTGGATTTTCTCTTTTGGGTTCGGCAAAAGGCTGCCGATGGGGCCGAGCGACGTGCAAGCGGCACCCCAATCGTCCAAAGACGGCGGATTTCGTTTGCCGTTTTGGCGTGGTGAGCCACGATTTCGTGATCATCGAACCAACGCGCGAGCGGCCAAATCCAGTCGGCACTAACGCCCGACCGGCAAACTTCACAGCGGTGATGTGCTACTGAATCAGCGGTTTGGTCCGGTGGGTGGGAGTGGGCGTCGCTATTGCCCGCCAATCCATTGGCCGCCATTTTTTCTTTGACCGCGACGAGGGGCGAGACATCTTCAATAACGCGGGCATCCTCGCTTTTTCGACACGCAACGCACCCGATGGCTATTTTGGCATGCAGCATGCTGTTAGGCGACGATATGATCCAATTGAAAATCCACGAGATGCACCGGCCCGTTTTTCGCCTGATTCGCTTTTTTTGGGGACGCGAACCAATCCTCTTGCTCGCTTTTTTGGCGGTGGTACTAGGTACATGGGGATTCATCGAACTCGCCGACGAGGTGCTCGAGGGGGGCACCAATGCGTTTGATCGTTGGGCAGTTCGCAGTTTGCGTGCTGCGGATGACCTGTCACGCCCGATCGGTCCCCCCTGGATGGCTGAGGTGGGGCGTGATTTGACAGCACTCGGAGGCATGGCGGTTCTGCTGTTGGCGATTGCATCGACTGCTGTCTTCTTGGCGATCAATCGCGTTTATCGAACGATGGGGTTCCTGTTGGTCTCGACGCTCGGCGGCATCGCCGCCAGTTTGCTGATGAAACATTTCTTCGCCCGCCCTCGTCCTGATCTCGTGCCTCATCTGTCGCTTGTCTACACCAGCAGTTTTCCGAGTGGACATTCGATGATGGCCGCGGTTGTCTATCTGACGCTCGCGGTATTGGTGGTGCCGGTGCTGCGTCATTTTTGGGTGCGGTTTTATGTCATCGCCGTGGCGATGGCCGTGACCGTCTTGGT
>NZ_JBFHFD010000457.1:0-6909 GCF_041583735.1 Novipirellula sp. | reverse complement strand
GTGTACTTTGATCCTTGTGTTTGGTGGGTGGAATGAATGTGACCGGCAGCCGCACGCTGCCGAGATCACGGGTCCGAGTCGCCAGTTATTTTGAACAAATGGCTCCCACCCATCAAACCTCGGACTTACATGGATTCTTTACTCAGGATACAGACATGGGATTCTCCGTCGCATACCAGACAACCGAGCAGATTTCGCCTGCATTGCAACGCGAGATGACCGACGTTGCGAGCGAGCTGACTTATGGACGTACTTGGCTCAGCTGCGAGCCACCCTACTTAATGAACCAGAGCGGAACACTTGTTGGCGCCAGTAAGCCAAACTTTTCTCCGCACCCCGATGACGTAGCTTCTGCCAAATCCGAGGGCCTTCCCGATGGAACGTTACGCGACTTGCTTGAAGTGCTGTGCGAACTGTCGCGCCGTTTTGATGTTGACTGGAAAATTTCACATGACCATTCCGACGGACCTCTGGGATATATCCGCAGTGGCATTTGCGACGACGAGGTCAAGACACAATGCGACGCCTTCAGCGATCTCGCAGATGAACTCGGTGGAGAAGGTTTCGACTTGGATGACCTCTAACCCGACCAACTGACGCACTACCCGCTGCACCCGAGCGGCGAAGCCGGGCGTTTTGAAGTGGAAGATCAACCGTCGCCGCCGGCTGATCGTAGACGTTCGCCGACATACGTATTCCCGCTTTTCACATGCCGTTGACCGTTTTCGATCACGATAATCTTGCGTACTACGAGTCGGTAGCCGATCCTGATGGGCCTCATCAACTCGGTGGCGATCCCAATGACATCGGAATCACGTTTCGTCGGATCAAGAACGTCGTCCACTTGATAGGCGTTTTGAGTGCCAACGACCCAGTCATGTCGTTCATCCCAAAATCTTTGACCAAACTTCCTTTGTGTTATGGGTTTCGCTACGCTTCCAACGGCGGAGACTTCCTGTACGTGGTTGAGAGCGACACGAGCGTTAGGATTCTTCCGGACATGACCTTCAGCCACGCCGGTATATTGGAACGGATTCGTTGGGGAGGACTTACCTTACTTCTTCGGATTGCCGGGCTGACCAAATACGATCACGGACATCAATACACTCCAGATTTTCCATACGCTGGCCACCCAGACACGTTCGTACAGTCGAGAGTTCGTTTCGAACGACAACCATACGATCCCGAAAACGCGGAAGACGCGTTCAAGATGCAAGGCGTGTTTGGGCTCAAGCACTTATCTGACAGCGAAATGCAACGTGCAACCAGACTTGGACTGTCAAACAACAGCTATGTGTCTGATCCTGAACTCTACAACGATATGGGATGGACGGATCAAGAGAAGGTCGAGCTTCTGGGTCGATCTCCGTTTTATCAAACAGCTCCTTCAACGATTTGCGACAACCCGAAATGCCCATCTGGCAGATATGAAAGTACAGCGAAGATTATCGCATTACATGAACCGGATGACGATGTCGTATGGGGAGACGCCTACGTGCAAATGATTTACACTTTGTGCAGCAAGTGCAATTGCATCAACGTTACGAACCAATGCACATAAGGTGCGACGCACTCTGCGATACACCGGAGCCGGGTGTGCAAAGTTTCGCGAATGGAAACTTAACCCTCCCGGTCCGCTGATGTCGGACGTTCTTGCGGGATCGTCCACAGCCTAATGGGGTCGAACTGTTTGCTCAGGTCTCGAACGTTGTTTCCAGTTCACTTCGGCAGTGACACCGTATCGGGCGAACGTCACTTTCATTAGAACTTCCTGTGAGTTCAAGCCTGCCTGTCAGACCGATGCGCGGTTGGTCTTAACCACAGATTTACCCAGATAGACACAGATGTGATTGATCGGGATTCGTATCTGTGTGGATCTGCGTGTATCTGTGGTTGTTAATGACGCCCGGAATGACACGGCGCTAGATCGCTGCGTTTCCGATTCTTCGTTGTCGTTGGTTGCTCGAGCCTACTTCGGTCGCTATCCTGAGGTTCATTGATCCCCGTCCGATTGGCGAGTCGTCCGCCACGTAAGCCCCACGTAAGCCCCACGTAAGCCCCACGTAAGCCCCACGCGAGAACCAGCGTGGTGTACCCGAGCGGTAGCGACGTGTTTTCGTGAGCACAAAATCTTGGGTCGCCGCCAACTGACCACCAACGTTCTGGAACTTTATGGATGGACGTAGTTACCCAACAGATAGTTGAGCAACGGGTTCGAAACCGAATGATCGAATACTGGGAATGGGTGTCTGATCCGGATGCCCAGCGCGATTATCAGGATCGGGTTCCATATGTTTCCGTCAGCAACGAAGCAATCAATCAATGGGAAGACTGGCAGCCGTACAAATCTCCTCACGGACAATACCCACTACCCATTTACACGAATGAAGAAGCACTGATGATAGGTCGGTTTCACGAGGTCTGGAACGGCGTTGCCGAAAACACACTGGATCCGATACCACCGCTTGAGGAACTTGCCAAACTCTCTCAGTGGCAACGCCTTGTGCGGGAAGCACATGCCGCCTACCAATTGTTCATGAAACGTGGGAAATTTGATGAAAACGAACCGTTGTAGAACGATATACTGCACCCAAGTCGCGTTGGCTTCTGCCGTTTGAAGTCACGTTCACTCACGCGACTGAGTGAACATTGACGTTCTGGCACGAAGTGATATCGTACTCGTACTCAGGCGTTAGCCGGTACTCGTACTCCTACTCGAATGGGGGCACTAATGACCGAACCTATCTTCGACCACGGTCGACTCGACGTTTATCTTCTGTCAATCGAATACGTGGCTTCGTCGTTCACCGTTGCCAAAGATTTGAACGGATGCCATCGCCATGCCCGTGACCAATGGCTCCGCGCCGCCCAATCAATTCCGCTCGATATCGCCGAGGGCAACGGGAAACGCAGTCTCAAGGATCGAAGCCGGTTTCCAGACATTGCTTGAGGCTCGGCGTTGGAATGTGTTGTGATACACGATATTCTTGCTGCGACTGACGGGCGGGGTGTTGATCGACATTGCAACTCAAACGAACGCTCCACGGGATCGTGTCAATGTTGCCCCGCTTCATCGCACGATCGGATACCGTGGCCGAGCCAGCAGGTGAGCACAATGCAGTGACCGAGGACGAGTACCGCGATGCTGAGCACGAGTACGAGTACGAAAAAGGCAGGAAGCCAGACCCAACCGTGCACCCGATGACGGCTTGCGCGGTTTTTCAAATGGAAAATCAACTCTCCCGTCCCGCTGATCCCCTTCGTCACCCCACTTACATAGATTGAAACGGATTTCTAGTGGCATCCTCCAATCCATACTCGCCAACCGCAGTCTTATTGTCGCAAGACATTGACGCGACAACGTTTGAATCCTCGGTGCGTTTGATCTACGCTGCGCATTTCGCAGCTTTCGCCAGTGCGTTCATTGCGACCCTATATCTATGTTTTGCCATCGGCTGGGGTTGGACAGCCGCCAATGAACTTGCGTCTTTTTCAGGAGCGGACTTACTATCCTTGACAATCATTACCTCAATCGCATGGTTTCCTCACGCAATCTTGATTCGGCTCAACAGACGCGTTCGAGCTACGAAGCCAATCGCAACGGGTTTCATTGGTGCTTTCACTTTCACGCTCATTTCGCAAGCCGTTGAGTTCATCGTCCAAAACACAAACAATCGTTTGTCGACGGCAATATCGTGGACGAGCGAATTGATCCTTCTGCCAACATTCGCCGGGATTTCCCTTCTCTGCGTACTTGGCTTCTGCTACACACTGCGTCAATCATGCAATAACCATATCGTGCAACGGCGACTAGCATGAGGCGATTGCGAATGGAAACCACATTGGCGCGTGCCCGCTGACGACCAGCATTATCCGACTTAAACCGTTCACACCAACTCCAAGCGTACTCCATAAGCATGCTCCAGAAACCCAATTCTAAAACGACAATCGCAGAACGACGAATGGATTTGTGTTACCCCGATTTGGGCGCTGCTTGCGCCGACATTGTTCGATTACGTGAAGGCGGCTACGAACTGGTTGGCACTTGGAGCCTCGCCCAAATACTCGATCACCTGAACATGTCCATGCAAATGACAATCGACGGCGCGGAATTCACGTTTCCTGCCTTGTTGCGACCCGTGATGAAACTGATGTTCATGCCTACGATGCGGAAGGGGAAACCATCCAAGCTTCGTGGCAAAGCGCCGAAACAACTTCAGCCCGCTTGCGATCTCGATGAAGACGCCTGTGCGAACCGATTTTACGCGCTCGCGGAAACCTTAATGGATCCCTCGACTCCATTCGTCACGCACTATCCGATGCTGGGTCGACTCAATCGTGAACAATGGCTCTTGATGCAACAGTGGCACGCCGCCCATCACTTAAGCTTCGTTGTACCGGACGCCTGACAGGCATTTTGTACCCATCCACCACTACGCAACAACACACGCTTGCACCTGCGTGGCGGTGGTGGTGCGGATCGAAGTGGATGAGCAACCGTTGCCGCCGGCTGAACACAACCGTCTCCCAACCAGCCTAAGACTCATGACACTTTCTCGAATCATCTGGATTTGCTTTGCCGTTGGGATCTTGCTGTTCGTTATGGGCTGCGTATGGATCGAAAACCCGATGCACTCTGGAGGCAATTCATCGACGGAGATTCAGTCGTCGTTACTATTGGGAGCTGTCTGGGCGATCTGCGGATGCCACATTGCTATCGCATCACTTATAATTGCGTATCTCCAAAATACGAAACGGCCGCGTGAGGGTGCTGGTTCGTGATTCGTTTTGCTGCTGGGCGATGTGCTGATATGCTTTAGTCAAGTCTGCGAACAAGATGCAAGGATCCATGCTGTGAACCGGAGAACGGCATAAGACGCCTGAAAATGGAAACCCGATTGGCCGTTCCCGGTTACGGCCGTCATTCTGCCACTGACCTATCACTGAACGATTCCACATGACCTTCACAGCAACGGTTGGACTGGTCGCTATCGTTGTTCTTGCTACATCGCTAGCTTGGCTTGTGTCCGAGTTTCAACCGCGAAAAAATATTCGGATTGGTCTTGGTGCTGCATCGCTCGCGATGTCGTTCGGTGTCGCCTGGATCGCAGGCAGTGTTACTGGGTCATTTCAAATCTGGAACGCAAACGCTTGGTACGGTGCCGCATCCAAGGACCTGATCGAAAACACGATTGAGGAGCTAGAGAACGGCAACGTAGATCAAGTACTCACTGAACTACGGGTTCTAAACTCAAAGCTCGAGCCGGGATACGAAACCAAGGCGGACTACGATAAACTGGTCGCGGATTACGCCTATGCAATATCTGACTCACCTTCGCTCCACGAACGCAACGATCCTCGGTGGGCGGACGATGTCCCCAAATCACATCGAAAATGGGCCGGCGAAAAGAAGGCAGGACCATGACATGCAATGGAGGACGTCTTGCGGCGTTTTTCGCAATGGATAGTTCACACTCCGTCCCCCGTGATGTCCGACGTTCTGTCTCACTACAAGTGGGAATCGTTTTTGACTGCGTTGTCTTCGCGTTCGCAATTACAAGTGTGCACTTAAAGGAGTACACGGATGTCACGAATCAGAGCCCTTTTAATCGCCGTCGTCACCGCGAGCGTACTCACCATAACGGCGACTTCCGCCTTCGGCATTCTGGTTCCGATTGGTTCCGATTGCCGAATCCCCTTCAACACTGGTTACCCCAAGCACGGGGCCATACAGGTCGTGACCGCCCTGAAATCCGACAACTGTAGATTCGTTGATGGTCAGTCGAATATGCGAGTGTCAACCTTACGTTTTCGGGGCGACACGACCGCCATCAACGACATGGTGACGAGGCTTGCCGATTGCCCAGCTGCGACGGTCGCCGTGACGTTCAGAGAAATGGATCACACATGCGATTGGCAGATCGATCATTCCGTTAGCTCCAACACGTTTGGCGTCATCGTTAATTTAGTGTCGGCCCGGATCAGACTCGAAGAGCTCATCATTCCGCCCGCCAAGGGTCCGGAGTTAGAAAGTGAAAGTCGAATATCGACAGAACCATGAATTGAACTGAAGTACGCGAGTAATGTGACATGGCCACCGACACGTCAACCGCGCGTACTCGGTGAATTCCGTCGTGATGCCCCCAGAGTGCCGCATGGATTTAGTTGATTGTTTACTAAGACATGATGCGTGGACGACCAAACGAATCCTCGACATTTGCGCGGAACTTTCCGTGGCCGACCTCGATCGCGATTTTGACATTGGTCATCGAACGTTGCGGCGAACGCTGGACCACATCATCCACAATATGGAGATTTGGTCTGCTTTGATGGCACAGCGAGAATATGAACGATCAACGGATCAAACCATTCCGGGTATGGCTCAACGGCTTGCCAACGCGGAATCGCGATTGCGAAAGGTTGCTCAGGATGTCGCGGAATCAAATGCTTGGAACCAAACATGGTACGATCATTTGGACCGCCCCCCACGGAAAAAACGGTTCGGCACGACGA
Source organism: Novipirellula sp. (assembly GCF_041583735.1). Classification (NCBI taxonomy): domain Bacteria; kingdom Pseudomonadati; phylum Planctomycetota; class Planctomycetia; order Pirellulales; family Pirellulaceae; genus Novipirellula; species Novipirellula sp. The sequence continues at coordinate 396 of NZ_JBFHFD010000457.1, read as the reverse complement.
TCGCACACCTGATCACCCACAGCATGCACCACCGTGCCCAGTTACTTTATATGCTTCGTTTGTGCGGCGTGCGCGACTTACCTGAAGGTGACGTATTTAGCTGGGAAGCGGAAACCGAGGGCACGCCAAAGCCGTGAACCGGAGCCTCCGATGACACGGGAGTTGGAAACATAGTTTCTTGGCGGCGGCACGGTTACCGCTGCCATTCCCCAACTGACGACGCTAACTTAATGGCAATCGTCAACTTGCGGTCGCAAATGGCTCCCGTGGTCGTTCGATTGGCAGAATGATTAGGTGGCAAAATGATTGACGAGCGGGCGGGCGGGAGCGGGAGCGAGACAGGGAGACAGGGAGACAGGGAGTGAGGAGTGAGGAGTGGGGAGTGGGGAGTTCGCT
>NZ_JBFHFD010000456.1:0-6913 GCF_041583735.1 Novipirellula sp. | reverse complement strand
GCTTGCGAGAGCCATTGGCCAACTTGTGGGGGTAAAGCCGCAAGTCCAACGCGGCTCATCACTTGATTGAGCCGGAACAAGAGTTTGTCATTGTCGAGGTAGTCGTACAAGAACCGCAATTCGATAAAACGATCGATCGCTCTTGCGAGGTTCTCGGTCGGTTTACCTGTGATCTTGTTAACGCAGGTCTGGATTTTCTCGGATGACAGATCCGTTAGCAAGCCATAGTAGCGATCCACGGTCGTGGGATCGTCACGAATCCAGAAGGCATCGAGCAAGATTTCGATCAAAATATGGCCGACAAACGTGGGCCGAAATCCGGCGTCGCCTGGCAACAGATCACGAAGCTGGATCGCCAGCGTCATGTTTGTTTCGACAAAAGCTTGGGTGGCGTGAAACCACTCGTCGTCGTCGACATGTTGAATGATCCCCAGGGCGACATCGCGGACGTCTGGATCTTCATCCTCGGTCCACAGCAAGGCATGCCGCCGACGAGCCCGGATTTTACGGTCCACCACGCTCAACCAATCCGGAACCGCAGTTCCGGCTGCCTTCATTGGCTGGTCAAAGTAGGGCAATGCGTGGCTCAGAAAATTCATGCGGCTAGCCTACCAAGATTTCAAGCGAGGTGGCAGGTCTGCTGAAAATCGCGGCGGATTCACGTGAATTCGATGGGCTCGCTTGACGCGGGACCTATTCAAACAAGCTTACGATAACTGCGTTGCCGGACCACTGAATTTGGCGGCGATCAGTGACATGCCTTCGCCTAGCCAAGATTTTATTTGCGGGCTAATGAAAATCACGGTCGCAACGCTGAGGATGGCCACCGCCGGCCCCAGCATTAAGCTTGCTGGCAAAATGCTAATCGAAACCATGGTCAAATCAAACTTAAATCCACACCACGCCATCGCGATCCAAATTCCAAACATCACGGTTCCGTGAGCGCACAAGGTGGCAATCACGGCGCCTTGCAGTCCCAGACGTGGCAACAGCAGTGCGTTGAGAATCAGATTGAGCGTCAAACCGACGGCGATCGCGATTCCGACCCACTTGCCTCGCTCGGCCACCCACAAATAGTCTTGGCCGATCATGACAAGCGATGCCCAGATGTAAAACACAAACGCCATCGGCATCAGTGCCAAACCGTCCGCGTAACGATTTTGCAGCAAATTGGCAAACAACCAAGGGGCGATCCACAGTGTTCCCGCAGCACCGAGCGTGAAAACAACCGACAGCGCCGCGAGGATTTTGCGGATCCGATCGACCACCGCTTCGCGACGGCCCGCTTCCCAATCGGCGGCAAGGTAGGGCATCAGGACACCCGCAATCATGCTTGCCAAACTCATTAACAACACCGGAAAAATGCGGCCGCTGTGGTATTGGCCCACCGCGGCTTGTCCCATTTGTTCGCCACCGCCGGTGAAGTGCAAAATCATGTAGCGATCGGACATCTCGAACAGATTGCTCAACAAGTTCATCACCCACAACGCCACCGCATACGGTAACAACCGTCGCCACATCGACGGGGCATCAAAGCGAGATTCGCTGCGTGGCAGCCCACGCCAACCCTTCGCCAGCGTCCAACCGCCGGGCAAAATCGCGACCAACGATGCGATCGCAAAGCTGAGGATCAATCCCGCCAACCCGCCGCCGTTGATCAGCCACGCCACCCCGATCAAAGTGAACGCAACGCTTTGCACAAACTGCATCATCGATGCCACTCGCACTTGTCGCAGCGAAGAAACCAATTGGTGGACAAAGTTAAAGGCAATGATCGCCAGCACTCCGGCTGCGACACTGTAGGTTAGCGAGTTATTGTCGGACTCAAGAAAAATCAGCCAGCCGAACCAATCGGGTGCCACCATCAAGCCGACAAGAAAGGCCCCCGCACAGGCAAGTGTCGCGATCAACAAGCGGCGAACAAGTGATCCGAGGTGCCCTTGTTGGCGATACGTTTCCACATACCGTGGCAACGAACCTGGCATGCCAAACAGCATCACCGGCGTGGCCATCGTGATGAAATCAAACGCCATCGCCCATTGGCCGACTAAGGCATCGTCCATCAATCGGCAGAACCAGATACTTCGGAGAAATCCGAGCGATCGTTGAATGATCGTCATGCCCAGCACGACCAGCATCCCAATCGCAAGTGAATCGGCTGCAAAGCTTGCGGGGGTTTCGGTCTTGGTCGATGTCACAGCTTGCAGATCGTTCAATGTTGGAAACGCCGTGGATGGACAGAGCACCCCACTCCGGTGCCCTTCGAGAGTGTTCAAAGGCGAAGCGGTTGGGGTCGTTGTAATGTGCGATGCAAGCGGGATTCACGCCCGAGGAACTTGGAATCCTGATCAAGATTGTCGTTAAGTTTTGCTGGTTGCAGCGGTGATGCCCGTTGTAGGGTATCGGAATGATGTCACTTCTACGCCACGCGGGTAGGGCAGCCCAGGGATACTGGTCTTCTGGATTCCGAAAGCCGAAAGGTTTGATGGGGGAATCCCGTAGCTCTTGAAGGGACATGCAAACGTGTTCGGGTGGCCGGTGATGCAGGGCATCCATCGCATGTTCTCGTCATGGTACCGACGGCACGGCTCGTGCCTCCCAGTCGAGGGGGAGTGGTTTTTCCTCGCTTTTATCGGGGTTTGGGAAAGGTGGAAGTCATCGATTTTGTTTGGCTTACGGTCATTTCCTAACCTATGTTTCAACTCGCAGCGATATTGTTCTCTCGACCTCACGGTTTCACCGAATGAACCAGCCCCTTTCTGTACCAGCATCTGTTGACCCTATCGCTGCTCCGGTGATGGCAATCGAGCCGATGAATTTGGCCGACAAGAATAGGCAGCTCGAGCAGTTGCTTGCCAGGTTGCAGGAAGCTTCGCCGATGAGCGAGGAGCGTCGCGCTGCGCCATCGGCGGACGTCAGGTTCGAAAGTCAATTAGCGATGGTCCGGCTTGGGATCGCCAGTTCGCTGTTCTTTTCGTTGCGGGCAAAACATGTCGCCACTGCGGCGCATTCGCTGCGTGTCGCGTTATCCTGTTCAGCGTGGGCACACCGCTTAGGGCTCGATGATTCGTTGCGAGACCGTATCGAAGTTGCATCGCTACTGCATGACCTGGGCAAGATTGGGATTCCCGATCGCGTGTTGAGAAAACCGGGCAAGTTGACGGTTGAAGAGCAATTGACGATGGATTGTTGTTCGCGTCTGGGGGTCGAGATTTTACGCGGCTGTACGGACGACAATGAATTGCTGGATATCGTTCTGCATGCGAATTCGTGGTTTGATGGTCGTCGTCACGGTGATGGTCCACGTGGCGATGCGTTGCCATTAGGAGCTCGAATGTTAGCGATTGCGGATGCATTTGACGCGATGACAACCGACCACGTTTACCGCAGTGCGCTGAGCCGCGAACGAGCCATACAGGAGCTTGCCAAAGGCAGTGGCACTCAATTTGATCCCGAGTTGGTGTTGGACTTCAGCAGCATGCTCGAAGATCGGCCCGAGCTAATGCAAGGCGTTGTCGTTGATCGCTGGCTCAAGCAACTGCAAAGCGATTCGGAGTTATCCATTTGGAATTCCGGATCCAATCACAAACATGTGGGCGTTGTAAGCGGGGCGGGGCAAGACGAGTTGTTTTTGAACTCGCTCGTTGGCAAGCTCAAAGACGGTGTGGTGTTCACCGACAGCGAGGGGACGATCACCCGTTGGAATGACACCATGCAGCATCTAACGGGGATCTCGTGTGATGCGATCCAGGGCAAGGCATGGAGCAACGAGACCGTTCGCTTGCGTGAGAGCGATTCGTCGCGTCAGCAAGATTCCTGTATCGTCACGCAGTGTCTTCGCTCGTCCAGTTCAATTCAGCGAAAAATGGTCATCGAACAGCCCGGCGGCATCTCGACCCCGGTGCATGTCCAGGTGACGCCGGTGAGCGGACCCGAACCGGGGTGTCTGGGGACGGTGATCGTGATTCGCGACGTTTCGGACGAAGCGAACATGCTTCAAAAGCTCGATTCGCTTCATCAGCAAGTCACTCGCGATCCATTGACCGGGATTGCGAACCGAGCCTATTTTGATGAGCAGTTAACGCTGTTGACTTCGCGTGCCAAGGCTGGCGGACCGACATTCAGTTTAATTATCTGCGACATTGACCACTTCAAACGGGTCAATGACGTGCACGGGCATCCGGCAGGCGATGAAGCCTTGATTCGTTTCGCCGAGATCTTAGAGAGCCATAGTCGTGACGGCGATTTGGTGGCTCGTTATGGCGGCGAAGAATTTTTATTGATCGCCAATAATTGCGACAACGCGACCACCACCAAACGCGCCGAAGTGATTCGCGCGGCACTCGAGCGAACTCCGCTGCCAAGTCTTGGCAATGAAGCGGTCACGGCTAGTTTTGGGGTGACGGAATATCAGGCTGGCGACACCGCTGAAACGATCCTGGCGCGATCCGACCGTGCTCTCTTGAAGGCGAAAGACAATGGGCGAAACCGCGTGATTCAGCTTGGTTCGGGGAACCGTCCCAACGAGACCGCCGAAACAACCAAACGCGGATGGTTCGCCTGGTTCGACGCCAGCGAGATTGAAAAGAACAGTGAGTTCGATATTCTGACGCCGGTTCCGACTGCGTTGGCAATCGAAAAGCTTCGCGGCTTTATTGCCGATCACGACGCCGAGGTGATCCATGTCACCGAGAATCAGGTGTCGATCAAAGTCAACGCGGTTTGTACCACCGGAGGCCGCCGCCGCGTGGATCATCAAATTGTGCTCAACGCCCAATTGACCCTTAGCGAACAGAAACGCAGTGATTCAGTCATTCCAGCGGTGCGAAACTGGGGAGGAACAAAAGTGCACGTCACGATTCGTCCTATCCGAAATCGTGACCGACGCAATCGGGCACTGAAACCTTGTGTCGTCCAGCTTGTTTCGAGTTTGAAGAGCTATTTGATGGGCGAGATCTTTTCCGATTCGGATGTGTCCTAATTTGCTGTGGTTCGGTTTATCGAATCAAGGGGTTATTTCCCTGGCTTGACTCGGGCGTTATCGTTCTAGGGTAGCGAGAAGTCTATTATTTCGACCCTAAAACGGAGCAAATTTGGCCATGGCTTACACATTGCCTGCACTGCCTTACGCGTACGATGCACTGACGCCTCATATCGACGCGAAGACGATGGAAATCCATCACACCAAGCATCACCAGGCCTACATCACGAAGGTGAACGATGCGATCGCGGGTACCGATTTGGAAAGCAAGTCGATCGAAGATTTGATTTCGGATCTCTCCGCTGTTCCCGAGGCCAAGCGGGGCGCGGTTCGCAACAACGGTGGCGGACACGCAAATCACTCGTTGTTCTGGACCGTCATGGGGCCGAACAAGGGTGGCAATCCCTCTGGCGATTTGGCCGCCGCGATTGACAAGGCCTGCGGTTCATTCGATGCGATGAAAGAGCAGTTCGGCAACGCCGCAGCAACGCGTTTCGGTAGCGGATGGGCTTGGCTTTACGTCGAAGGTGGCGAGCTAAAGATCGGCAGCACCGCGAATCAAGACAGCCCGTTGATGGGGCAATCGGTGGCCGGAATCGGCGGCACGCCCATCCTCGGATTGGACGTTTGGGAGCATGCTTACTACCTGAACTACCAAAACCGCCGTCCCGACTACATTTCCGCGTTCTGGAACGTTGTCGATTGGGACGCCGTTGCTGATCGCTTCGCGGCGGCAAAGTAAGTTTGACGTTGCGGAAATCAGCTACGTCGTGATTGACGGCCAGTTTCGGTCGTTTATATGGTGAATCTAACGAAAAGGCGTTGCCGTTAAACGGCAACGCCTTTTTTTTTTGTTTCTTCGAGGTTGAGCGCGCGAAGGCTGGCAAACGAAGATTGGCCAGTGGCAGCGCATAAAAAAACGGCGGACTCGAAAGTCCGCCGTCGGTTTTACTGAATCGCAAGCGGTTGAGATTTTACTCTTCGCTGCTTGGTGGGAAGAGAGGACCGGCACTGCCTAGACCACCCTTCAGCTCGCCTTCGACCGACGACGCAGGGACTTGGTTCTCGGCCGCTTCGGCAGCTGCCGCAGCACGCTCTTGCTCTTCGCCCCACTCGACTCGCTTGAGCGACAGACCGATCTTGCGTTCGTCGGTATCGACTCGCAGGACCTTGACTTCGATGTCGTCGCCAACCTTGACCACTTCTTCGGGATCTTCGACCTTTTGCTCAGCCAATTCGCTGATGTGCAACAGGCCTTCGAGTCCGTCTTCGAGGCTGATGAAGACGCCGAAGTTGGTGATCTTGGTGACCTTGCCCTTGACCAATTGGCCAGGTTGGTACTTGTCGGGAATGTCGCCATCCCATGGGTCGTTATCAAGCTGCTTCAGTCCCAGGGCGATACGGCGACGCTCTTCGTCGACGCTCAAGACGCGGCAAGCGATCTCTTGGCCCTTCTCGAGCATTTCGCTGGGGTGACCGATCTTGCGAGTCCACGACATGTCGCTGACGTGAAGCAGGCCGTCGATGCCTTCTTCCAACTCGATGAACGCACCGTAGTTGGTCAGGTTTCGCACCTTACCGGTGACATCAGTTCCCTCAGGATAACGCTCGAGCACTTCGTCCCAAGGATTCTTCTGAGTTTGCTTCATGCCGAGCGACAACTGTTGGCCGGCGGGGTCGACACCCAAGATCTTGACATCGATTTCGTCGCCGATGTTGACCAATTCGCTTGGATGATTGACTCGCTTGGTCCAGCTCATTTCGCTGATGTGCACCAAGCCTTCGATGCCGGGTTCGAGTTTGACGAACGCACCGTAGCTCATCACGTTGACGACTTCGCCCTTGTGATCGCTGTTGACCGGGTACTTCTCTTCGATGTTTTCCCACGGGTTGCGGTCCTTCTGCTTCAAACCGAGAGCAATCTTTTGCTTT
>NZ_JBFHFD010000455.1:0-6959 GCF_041583735.1 Novipirellula sp. | reverse complement strand
GGCAGCGGCCCGGAATTCGTTGGTCACTGCTGCAATGCCGGGGAAATGAAGGATCAGAACGACCGAGCCACAGCGCCAGCGAGCCACAGTGCCAGCGAACCGTCGTCCGAGGACAGCAGCGGATCGAGCCAACCGTGCAACAGCACCTGGATTTGGTCTTGCGGTTGGGAGTTGGTCGATAGCGACTGCGAGGATCCCGGCGAGCCGCCTAGCAGTTCTGGAGCCTATGACGGTCAAGTTGCGGGGATGACCGCATGATTCACTGTCCCCATCTGAGCCAAGACAACGCCTGCGAAGTCGCAGGGCAAATGGCTGGCTGCAAGGTCCGAACGACGCCTTCAGCGTGCAACGCCTGCCAAGCCAACGAAAACCGGAGAGCGATCAACTTGGTCACGATCGGCATGGCGGTGGTCAACAAGAGACGTCGCAAACAGGACACGCGCGAACGCGAATCACTGCTCCGCAATTATCTGCCCGAGCGTGCTGAACCCGAGACGATCAAGATCGATCGATTCCGTCCCGGTCCCGGCAATGAACTGAAACGCATGTTGGCCTGGTTCGCCAAACCCAGCGAAACCTGCAACTGTGAAACCCGCGTCGACACGATGAACGACTGGGGTGCGGAAGGCTGCCACATTGAAAAACTGAAAGTCGCCGTCGCCGAGGACTGCATGGTCGTTCATGCCCACGTTGGAGCGAAACCCTACGGCGATTTGCGCTGTCGGCCAAAGTTCAGGAAACTCGGCCTTCGCAAACATGGATTCCATTCAATGCGATATCCCGGAGGCGGCATCGTCCATGCGTGATCAAGTCACCTTCTGTATCAAGACCATTCATCGACCCCAGTGCTGCGCCGCGCTCGTGCGGAGCATCCACGAACACTACGGAACGAATCGCCCGGCGATCCACGTGCTCGACGATGGCAAACCGGAGTTGCGATTCTCTACCAATTGTCCGACCGAAGCGGCAATGGTGGACCAATTGATCGAGACAGATTTCGACATTGGATTATCCGCCGGGCGCAATCGATTGCTTGACACGGGCGAGACGCCGATCGTCGTCTTCACCGATGATGACCATTTAGTGAGCCTTCGTGGACAGTGGCGAAATGCTGCTGCCCACCTTAAACGTCAAAGGCCGATGCACACGCATCGCCTTTTTGCGTTTATTCCCGTGTTTTCGGCACTTTCTTGCCGTGACTGGTTCGCCACGTTCGCTCTTGTCCGGTCGGGTTACCTAACCGGAAAGCAGCTTTCCGCCTCGCCACCCCGAACCCAACAACGAAATCTCTCAGACTCTCTCAGTTAACATGCTCGCCCTAGTTAACAGAAATGGGCGAGCGAGAGTATCGATGGCAGATGTGACCAGAGAGTTCGAGACCGCTGCTGTTTGAGACCGATTTCGGACGGTTTTGGGAGAATGCCAGTGCTCGATCGCCGTGATGAGTGGGGGCATCCCTGCACGGATCTGCCAGGAGATCCGTCAGCGAGCGAATTACACTCGATCATTCTTAGAGAGTGAGACGCTGGACGACGCCTGTCCCTTCGATTTCAAGACCGAGGTCTTCAATCCCGCCAGCATGCTCTCGAGTGGTAAAACCATATATCACTCGAGTCACTCTCTCCCGAGTGATATAATCCAAATCGCTTGACTCACCCAGTGATATAAGGTCGAATTTGCTCATATCTCCCGACGGACCCGCGGGCAAAAAAGATAGTTATCTGGCAACTCACCTACGTGGCATCATGACCGACGAATGGGACCGATTGGCGAACACCGAACGTTGGCGTCCGCTGGTCGCATTTATCCGCAACTGGGTTGGATCGTTCGATTCACAATGCGGTATGCCCGCGGCGGAACTCCACTTGATACTTTCGCGACACGCGTTTGCGATCCCCTCCGCTGTTTGCGAGTGGTATCAACTTTCGTCGAAATGGGATTCCCACGGGCAAAATGTATGGATTCCTGCTCAAGAACTATCCGTCGTGAATGACGCGCTACTATTGCTGACGGACGAAGAGGGGATTTCGAATTGGGGAGTCATGTCTCAAGACTTACAGATAGATGACCCGCCTGTCGTCCCTCTAGAACCGCTTGGTGAAACGATATCACTATCATTCTCCATGTTTGCTTTAGAGATGGTCGTCAATGATGTGATTTTTGATTACAACAAAGACGATCCAGCGGAGCTGTCTTCTACTTCCGGGCTATCCTGTTTTGCCTCGACCCCAGTCGGTGACTTCATGGCAGATGGTCCACTTGAATCCGCTTCCGTTATAGCGTTTGCATATCCCTCAAACGGGCCAATTCTCAGCCGGTCAAGATCGGAAGCCGGCAACTCACTGATCCGGAATTTGCAAAGTGCGCCAAAGGCCAGATAGCCAATAAGGGTTTGACTTCGCGTGCCGCGGAGATTGAGGCTGAATCTGTGTCGTTGGTTTGCGTTTAACGAATCGCAGAAGTGAGCTTGATTAGCCGAAGCTCAAGCCCTTTGTTCAAGAAGCCCGGTAGTTGCTCGTTCGCCCGCTCCATGGGTTTAGCTTCTTGCCGTCGTCAGTTTGGCCGTTAAAGAATGAGTGTCGTTGCCCCTGATCGCTGTGAGTGCGATGAGTGACGGGACCTGGCGATGTGTTCCCGGTTGGTGGGCGTGGTGAGAAACTTGGATTTTCTGGTTTTGGAGTTGAAGAAGCAGGCGACGGAGTTGAATTTGCCGAGGTCTAGTGCGAGAATCTTCATGTGCACTTTGATCCTTGTGTTTGGTGCGTGGAGTGAATGTGACCGGCAGCCGCACGCTGCCGAGATCACGGGTCCGAGTCGCCAGTTCTTTGAACAAATGGCTCCCACCCATCAAATCTCGGACTTACATGGATTCTTTATCCGACTAAATTTTTTCCTGCTATCTACGACACAACGTTTCCGTACATGATATTTCGCTTCCCTGGATGGGGCATCGGGTGGTTCGCTCCGCTGCTTGCACTTTTTGCACCCGTAGTTGCTTACGGATCGTTTGTTGACGGCTCAATTGCATTCGGTGTTTTCTGGCTGTCGGTTGGGCTGTTTGCTGCACTTACTTGGTTCCAACAACGCTGGGCGGCAATTCCGCTCATCATCTACTTTCTACTTGCGTTGACCGGGATTGCGATATCATTCGCCGCGACTGGCTTCTCGGTTTCACTTCTCGGTAAACTGCTATTCTCTTGCAGCGGCATCTACGAACTCGTAGTTTGGTATCGTTCTCCACGTGATGAATTGTTTGGTGAACTGGTTTCGGAAGATTTACCGTGACATCGCACCTGCAATCCAAAGCTGCGGATTACAAATCCGTGCACGCTGAGGACGGCATCAGGTTTTTGCAAATGGCGACTCAACTCGCCGTCCCAGGTGACGGCCACCATTCTGCCTTGAAATCCTCATCATGACACCGGCTGATCCAGCACGTATTCACCTTCTCCCTGCGAAGGCGTCGCCCTACGTGCTCGTCATCCGCCGAAAACCATCAAAGTGCTTCCACGTAATTCGGTGGAACACACGATCCGACACACTTGAACAGGGCTCGTGGTTCCACGGCAAGCTGTATCCAAAACGGTGCGACATCTCGTTCGATGGACAATGGATGATCTATCTCGCGATGGGAGCATCGGGTGATACATGGAACGGCGTCTGCCGCCTGCCCTATCTTCGGACAGTCGTTGAGGGGCCGAACATGGGCACGTGGTACGGCGGGGGGTACTGGCGCGATCGACAGACCCTTCTTCTCAATCGATGGCAGCCCGCGAAGGGATCGGTTCCATTCAAGCTTTCCGAACTTCAGCCAGAATTCGGCGGCGAAGATTTGGGCGTTCTCTACCCGAAATGGGAACGTGATGGGTGGCAACGTCGCGGAGACAACTATGGAACAAATCGTGAAATCAAGGATGCATCCAGGTATACGGTCGCCTGCGATGGCGATGATGGCTGGCAAAACAAACCGTCGCGCAAACATCCAGCATTAATCGTTCGGTACGTTGGCTATCTGGATCACGGTTACACATTCCGGTTTGCGCTCGACGGCTTTGACGACCTGCTCGACGATCATGTTGATTCGGCGTGCTGGGACAATCTCGGCAACCTTGTGTACTCACGCGAAGGAATCCTGTACAAATACTCGTTGGACGACCTCAAAAATGGTCATCCGGGAACCGTCCACGATTTGGAACCGCTCGTACAAAACGAGGCAGAACAAGGCGATGAACATGAGCCGGAATAGGCCGGTTGGCTCGCTTCGCTCGGCAACGCCAACTCCCGGCCGCGTTATCGCGGGGCGTTCTCCGACTGAAATCGTAATGACGAATCCCTATCATCCATCATATCCAGTTCCGGAACCCATCGCCGGGCGACCGCGGCTCGTTTTGCTGGCAACAACTCTTATGTGCCTCGCAATAGCCTCAACTTGGATCGATCTCTTTGATCTCTTTAGAAACTACTTCCGCAGTAACACCACGGTTCACATCCACGATAGTCACGTGTTGATTCTGCTGTTTCTTTCGCTTTCATTGTTCTGCCTTTGGTCCGAATGGTGCGGTTCCACTCGATTGCGCAGTTGCGTTGATTTCGCCCTAGCTCCGTTGGTGTTGCTAACCTTCGTTGGCCTGTACCGCATGTTCGAGAACACCGTTGACTTGCAAGAATTGGCGGACACCCCAAGGCTCGCCCTTGGTTGGCTCGCTTTTTTTGTGATTTGGCTATACGCCGCCGCGTCGTTTCGACATCGATTCAAAACCGCGGATAACCAAACCGTGAACGTGCGGACTGACAAGGTCTGATTGACTAACGGGTTGAATCCCGCTTGAGTAACTGTTGGCCATAAATTCAGTATTGAGCGTTGCAGGGAGCGCAGTCGGTGACGCTATTTCATGACGGAAATTGGACACACTGAGGCGGCTTACGCAATTCGCTGTTGGCCGTCGCTAACGTGCGAGAGCGTTTACGACGTCACGCTGCATAGGGTTTCGCTGCCGATCTTACTCCAAACCTGTCACTGCTTACTCCAGTTCGGACGATCGATATACAGAAAAATTGGAGCGACAGAAAGATTGGGTGGACGGAGTACTTTGTGGTTCCGTCTTCATTTTTCTGTCGACCATTTTCCTGTTTTTCAATGACGCATTCGAGGACGTTGCGACTTAATAGGATCGTAATCGCCAGTTCGATTCGTGATTCGCGGGCAAACATCTAAATGCGGTATTCGTTGCGAGTCTTTTGAATTTCCACAGGGCCCACGTGCTCTTGGCGCCAACTTGATAGCGATTGCAGAATGCGAGGAATTGCAATTGAGTGATGTCGGCTGTAATCCAGATGCAATAACGCGGCACACCTGGATCGGAGAGGGGGCGATGGTCAATGAGGCAGGGTTAAAATCGTCTGACACCACGTAACGGGAAACCAGTGGCAAACAGGGAACATAAAGCGTAATCTAAACCAAAGTGGGCTCGGTCTACTCACCCGGAGCGGCGGAACGCGTGGACCTCGAAGTCAAGCTCAACCGTCACCTCGCGGTTGCGCTGGACGTTATTCCGAGTGAAACTGCTACTGAGTAGGTGTTTTGCATGACGTTGATGAACCAAGAACGGTTCTGGACTATTATTGCCGAGTCGCGTTCCGAATTCGATCCGAATTGTCGTGATGGAAACATGGACTCACAGGTCGCAAGGCTTCGCGATGCGCTGTCTGAATTGCCCGCTCAAGATGTCGATTCGCTTGCCGACGTCGCGTTCGCTCCAGGCATTGAGGTCACTCGCTTTGAAGAATACGGCTATATTCCACGTGATGTCTTGCGTCGGATGAATACGTCCGAGGACGATGCCGGAATCATGGAATTCAAACATCCAGCTTCACCCGCAGGCGAAGAATGGGAAGTCGAAGATCTGCCCATACGATTTCCAAAGCTATTTGCGGCCGAAGCTCGATACGGGGTATAACCATGACATCCATCGAAGGACGCGAGCTGAGCGGTTTAGTGATGGTGAGTCTTTCGCGCGTCCTCGGTGATATCCGACGTTCGGCACTAACATCATGAGAACATTCCTCGCAATTTCGATGCTTGTCGCGTTCTGCGGACCATTGCTCGCGGACGAACAACGCAGACTTATCGTCTTCCCCGTCGACCGGTCGATTGTCGACGTCGACAATGAATTCAGTCAAAACAACCCGTTCTACAAACAACGGGCGGGAGCGTTCTACGAAATCAAGTACGTGGGGCCGTCGGCCGAAGCGCTGTTCCGCATTGCAGCTGTACGGCCCGAACAAATGCCGGGGACTCTCGACGCTTTGCGTGCGTTTGTCTATGAATGGCTTGACGCATACGTACGCGGAAACGGAGCCATTGATCCAGCCGATCGCAATACGTGCGTTGCACGACTGGATCAACGGTTCGATTCGTTGTTCGACTCTGGGCTACAACGAAAACTGTATAGGGTATGGCGAGACGATGAATCCAACCAACTTCGTTTTCTGATGGCTTCACAGCAGGGTATTCAGAGTACAGCTTCCGAACCCTCGCGTTCACCGGAGCCGGCGGCCGAGCCGCTTTCTAGTGGAAATTCGTCACCGCCGGCCCCGTGATGAATTTCGTTCATTAACGCAGAGACTCTCACGCAATGTCGGGTTGTTCGGCGATTCAAAAGCAAGGCAATTGAGTCTAATGTCGGGCTGCCCTTTTCCATTCGCGATCGAATTGATTTCGGATTCCGTCGGCGATACAATCCTCCGGTCGCGAGTGTTCGGCAGTGAATCATGGTGCAACGTGTGTGGCGAACAATGCCGGTGCATCCGAGCACACAAAAAAATATTTTCTAATGGTCACTTATCCGTTCGTGCCGGGTGACTTAGACGTTGCACGATCGAGCTGGATGGACATCAATGCTTGATGGACTAGATGACCTACCTTGGAGCGAATTCCAAGATCACTATGCGCGCCCAGC
>NZ_JBFHFD010000454.1:0-7007 GCF_041583735.1 Novipirellula sp. | reverse complement strand
TGGAAGTGGCGATCGACGATCCCTCGCTTCATGATTTGCCGATGTTCCGCATTGATGCCGAAGAGGTACGCAGCGAACTGGGGCTCGAGCGACGCAAAAGCAAACTCTATTCGCTGAACGAAATTCGTGAACAATGGGACGAAGCATCCAAGCTAGTCGAAGCTGCAGGCAAAAAAGAAGCGATCCATCAATCGTTCAAAGAAAAGAAGTTGATCGAATTGGATCGCCGTACGCGGCAATACACGTTGACCGCTGCAGCGTTTCGGATTCCCACCCCGTCGCGATTCCCAGCCAGCTTCTTTCCAGAGGGGACGGATGAACAAACGCGTCAAATGTTCGCGCTGCGTGAACTCGAAATGCGAATGGAAAGTCTGGCCAAGATGCCAGCGCCGGCCGTGATCCCGCCGGTTGAAGAGGTGGCCGACGCCGTGGTTGATAATCCGAAATGGTCAGCCTATGCACCGGCGTTTTTTGACATGGCCAAAAATTCGCTCGGGACTGGCGCGACGCCTCGAGCATCGATCGAGTCGTTTGGTCAAATGATCAAAGCGTACAGCGACATGGACACAGTGGGCTTTAACACCGCCGTGGACGAACATCTCGCCGCCGTTCAAAGCTACAGCATCTCTGGTTATGACAAAGCCATGGTCTCACTGGAACGATGGATGCAATCGAATTGGCCCACCGGCGTGACGATGTTTTTGTATCTCGTCTCGACCGTCCTAGCGCTCGTTTATTTCTTGTTCCACTTGCCTCGGATGCGACAAGCGGTTTGGGGAACACTGGCGATTGCTTTGGCGATTCACACGTTTACGATTTTGTGCCGCATAGCGATCACCGGTCGCGCTCCGGTCATCAACCTCTATTCCTCGGCTGTGTTCATCGGTTGGGCCGCCGTGTTGTTTGGCTTAGTGGTTGAGCGAATTTTCAAATACGGTACCGGTAACCTGTTGTCCGCATTTGCAGGCATGATGTCGCTATTGGTCGCCTACGGGCTGAACACCGGGGATACGATGCCGGTACTGCAGGCGGTGTTGGACACGCAGTTCTGGTTGGCGACTCACGTAATCAGCGTCACGTTGGGCTATGTTGCCACGCTAGTTGCCGGCACGATCGGGATAGGCTATTTGATTGCCGGATGGGTCGGCAAAGATGCCAAAGCGATGAAGGATTTGTACCGAATGTGTTACGGTGCGGCCTGTTTCGGAATCCTGTTTAGCTTCGTCGGCACGGTCCTGGGCGGCTTGTGGGCGGACGACAGCTGGGGACGATTCTGGGGCTGGGATCCGAAGGAAAACGGGGCGTTGTTGATCGTGATCTGGAACGCGCTGATGCTGCACGCTCGCTGGGATGGCATGGTCAAAGCACGCGGTTTCTGCGTATTGGCAATCGGTGGCAACATCGTCACGACGTGGAGCTGGTTTGGCACGAACGAGCTGGGCATTGGACTGCACAGCTACGGCTTCACCTCCGGCGTCTTGATGTGGTTGAGCCTGTACATCGCAAGCCAAGCCGCCTTCATCATCGCCGGAGCCGCATTCGGCCGCAAACCCAGCGACCTCGAATCGGCGTAACCAAAGCGTCCGCGAAGGAGCCTTTCCTAATAAGGTTTGTGCTAATTTAGCGTAGCGGAAGTCGTGCGTGACTTTCGTTCCATGGTGTATGCCTCCCGAAACTCTTGACGAGTTCCGCTACGAAACGCTTCTCAGCGCCCACGTTTCGGCGCTAGCCACGGTTTCGTCACCATCCAACCGAGGCGACCGGGTTGTTGATTGAGTGAGCCGCTCGCGCGTCAGCGGCCGGGGTCCACGCATTACCCGGTGCCTTGCGGTCCACGGCTCACACGCCACATTAATACGCTGTCGCTAGGCGAGGACGCAATGTTGCTCGATTCCGCTGACATTATTCCGATGGTGGGCCGACTCCGATATCCGCGGACTTGTTCGTCACGCTGTCAGGCTCGATCTGACCATCATCGTCGCTGCCGTTTTCGCCCACGCTGTAGACGATCCAGCCGGACTCGGCGGACTGGGCCAGTAGCGTTTCTCCGCTGTATGGATCGCGTATCGCCTCAGCGGGTAACCCCAGATCATGCAGGTCAACCGCAGACGCCGGTTCCTGACGCGACTGGATCGCATTGAGAATTCTTAAACAACGTTCCGTCGCAAGCGTGTGTTTCATAGCGTCCCGTGCGTTATCGATCGCGGGGACAAGTAGTGTGGTCATGCCGACGGCGGTCACTTTTGTCGACGCTGGCTCGTTCGGTGCCCGTGAACTGGTCTCGATTTGCTCGTTCATGTATTCGATGTAATTTGCCAATTGCGGAGTCAACGAGGCAGCCAAGATCGAAAACCCACGAAAGCTCTCGATGCCGAAGGCGCGTTCGGATTTGAGTGTCTGCGTGAAATCACTTGCCAGCTGTTGCTGAGCCAACTCCCGCTCGATCTCAGCATGCGTCTGAGGCGTCAATGTTTCCGTTTGCAAAATACCGTTCAGCTGGAACAAAACTTCGCGACGACAGGCCATGTTGACCATCCACGACACAAGCAGCGGCGTGTCTGCTTGCAGCCGAACCAGTCGCAGCTCTTCGAGACAAACGGCCACCGCGTCGTCCGGCTTTCCGATCGCAGCGAGGTAGCGAGTCCGGATCACCTGCAACCGTGCGATCGCACGTACCTGTTGGCTCACTTGCATTACCTGACCCATCAGTTCGTTCGGCGACGATTCGAAATCGAGCGGCCAAGCGAGGCTGTTGCAGTGCGATGCCAAAGCGAGTTGGTCGGGTAGGTGAGGGTGCGCGTCAAAGATCTGACGTAGCGTTGCAATCTGCCCCTCCGCCAAACCGTGACGCCACGAGAAGTCATCGGGATAGGCAATTGGATAGGCTTCGTTGACGACTTGTTCGACCTCGGCGGCGATGGGTTTGAGATAGGTCGCGGCGTTCTCGTCTTCGGCGACGGCAGCCGTCCGCAGATTTGCGAGCGACACCGGTTCGCCTCGATCCCGGATCGGTTTCAATGCCGCTTCGACCTCGGCATACGATCGCCAGCTCAAAAATCCCGCGACGCCTATCAAAACGGCGATCAAGGCGATCGAGACTTTGAAGAACTGTTTCAAGCGATGTTTCATGGTGGGTGCGCCGTGATGCAGGAACTGGCATAGCCGATGGAGTCAATGCTAACACAAAAGAGCCAAGAGTCTTGAGTCTAGCGACGAAACGAAACGACGCCTGTTCCATATGACTGCTTCAAAAACGAGCTTCAAGTGTTTGCACTTGTCTTCTCGGCGGTTTTAGAATCGGTCAGAAATCAATCGTCGTTCGATTGAATACACTCGGCTCTGAATCTCTCAAGATAGGGCGCACGATCTATCGGACAAACGTGGACGCTGGCACCGATTTTTCGGCATTGTTTTTTTCATGGCTCAAATCTAACGATTTACCGGCTGGCACCCCGCAAGTTGCAAGACCTAAGACATTACGTCTACAATGGCAAGCCGTTTGTTGTATTCGTAACAAAGAGGCCTCCATGCAAAACTGGACTACAACCGTCTTGCTGTCAGTTTTTCTTGTTTTTCAAGCTATCGCGGGCGACTCTGCGACTGCCCAGAAAACCAAAGATGACGCGCAGGAATCGACAGCGACGGCCATCTCAAGGCAACTACTTGCATCACAGACTTGGCCTATGTTTCGCTGCGAAGTCGCTCCAACACGCGAAATGAAGTTATCAGTCATTCTGCGATACACGAACATGACGCGGATTTTAAACCCAGAAGAAAATGTTTCGGGGCTGGTCATGTTGTGTGCGGATCAGGGTCGTCCAGTGGCGGCTATTCAGGTCTATGCATGGGACGGCAAAGTCTGTCACGAACTGGATTTGTTGGCTCGCCAACCCCATTACACCGCATCCTATGAGAGGCGGGTGAAATGGGAACCGAAACAGATCGCTATCGATTATCACCAACTGCCTAACGCTGATGCCCCGAGTGTGCAGTCGAATCGTCGCTTGAGACAAATGAAGAGCTACGCTCGCCGTTTCGCTTGCACTTTGACTGGCTGGAATCCGGATAATTCAGACCGCCAGGAGTTACGTTTGATGCCCAGCCCACTTTATCGTTATGAAATCGCCGATCCGAGTCAGGCCCTTGGCAGCTTCGACGGCACGGTGTTCGCCTTTGCCCAGGGCACCGACCCAGAAACGCTGCTGTTGATCGAAGCGATCCGTGACGCTCGCGGGGAACACTGGGAATACGCATTTTCCCGCGCCACTTCCGGTGGACTGGAAGCCACACTGGATGGTGTTCAAGTTTGGCAGGCGGAAAAGGACCCGCCAATGCATCCGCGGTTGCCTCATTTTAAGTACGAGCGATCGCTGCAGACCGACTGAACGCTTGAACGTAAAGAAGAATCCGTGTGAGTTAAAAAGGCTGTCACCGGCGTTCGAACGGGCTACAGTCTTTTGCCGAACCATCATCTAGCGAATCGGACCTACATCGAATTCCTACCGGCAATTCATAAAAATTCCTCGGACTATTGAATCATGTTGTTCCGCGACAGCAAATGTAGCCACCTTAAAACACACGCATCGGGTTGTGATGGTGAATGCTCAGCGGCCCCAGGATTATTGAAAATTCCTAAGCAGGTCGCTCACTTAACACGACATTCCCGTTCAGAACGAGATTAAAAGATGTTTGCACAGGAAAGACGCCTTGCTGGACGGTGGAACGCCCGGTTGTTTTTTTCGAGAACGCGTTGTCCTATTTCGATCCCACATAGGACCTAATGAACGCTAACAGCTCGGAGAGCTGAGCGACATTGGTTACGGCTCGCTGATCGTGGGGCCGCCGCTGAATTCTTGAGCGGTTTGGATTCGTGGTGCGGGCGAATGGCTGGTGCCATTTGGAATCGATCGGCTCGGAGGCAACAACCACTGCATCAGCGGCGTGGTCTGCTCGGACATCGGCACCATCACACTGTGTGACGGTGCGACCGCTTTGGCCAACTCGATCGCCGGCATCTCCAATTCACGAGCTTGTACCATCGAGTAGCCGTCAGCAATCAATACTACGCCCGCAGGCAAGCCTTCATAACCTTGCTCGGTGCGACAGATCCCATCAAGCGTCATCTTGGCGCCGAAGATCTGAAACTGCATCGCCAAGTGGTCGTAGGGAACTGGACGTGCACTTGTGGTGTCGGTCACGACGGTCATACCAAGATCCCGCTGCATCGACGCTAATAGCGACGTCCCGACAAAGCCTTCTTTGGCACGAAGCTCAGCAATCACGTCGACCGTTTTACCAGGACGAATCATGCCGCGACGAAATCGCAAACTGGCGTCGCCCGTTAATTGATGAGGCAGCCGCTGAAACAGTCGCGCCAAATCAACCTGATCAAATCGGGACGTGCTCAAATCAACCCACCAACCATCCGGCTCGATGCTCCATCGCATCATGCCCGAGAACGTGGCCTCGTTGCCGAGCATCGCCATCGCGTCGCTGTACGGAGCCAGGGCAGAGCAGGGCAGGGCGGTATCGCCGGTTTCCAGCGTCCACGTCGTCACCGGAGTCACCCCGCTGCGATCGCGAACCACTTCGATGCGAAAACCGCGATCGGTGGGCTGGCCCGTGGGTAAACATTCGATCGTCGCGCGGGTGGAACTGCCGATCATTGACGGGTTGCTCGGTTCGATCCAAGCATCGACATCGCGAAGCGTCATCGGCCCGGCGTCGCTGTGCAGGGTCAAGTCGTTGGCGGCAAAACGCACCGGCGTCGAAACACAAATCGATTGGCATAAAAACCGGTCGTGCACCAATCGCCAAGTATTGCCCAGTTCCGAGGATTGCAGCTCGGGTTGATGCAGCACAATCGAAACACCGCCGTTCACTTCGGTCCAGGTGAGCTTGTAGACCTTGGCAACTTCGCGTTTCGTCTCTGGATCCAGCAATCGAACGTTTTGCAGTTCCAACCGCGAGGGACTGGGGCGATCGAAATCTTCGATCTCGACGTCGAACCCCGTTTCTTTGGCGATCGACGCGGTGATCGTTCGCAAACAATGACGGTGGTACCAGGGGGTCCAGGTCACCAGGATCGTCATCAAAACGATCGAAGTTGGCAACGCGCAGCAGATAACGAACACCAAGCGAGCAAAGGCTCGTTGTGTCCGTTCATGCATTGGGAATCCTTTCCCTGCGAGGGCGACCGAAACCGTTGACTTAAAAAACCGTGTTTTTCGGACCCATCACGAGTCCGTTTGCTGTGTGCCGTCGGAAGCAGCGGGTGCTTCTGATACCCTGCACGCTAGCGAACAGCGATAGACACGTTCGAATCTTAAGTTCATTACCCTGCTTGCCGATAGGTCGTTTGGAAAAATTACAACATGCGGGCAAGGCTAAAATCACATTGGTTTCTGATCTCACTCGGATTGATCTTTGCCATCGGTTTCTTTGCTAGCGAAGCACTGACTCCGCTCTTAGAAATGACCACATTGCGCAGTGCGATCGTGTTCGCCGTGATGGGGTCGATGGGGATCACGCTGCCCGCCCAGTCGGTGCGGCAGAGTCTTCGCAAGCCGCTGCCGACTCTGCTAGCAATCGCAATCAATATCGTCGTCGTGCCGATGATGTGTTGGCCGATGAGGGCGTATTTACCGGCCCCAATCTTTGGCGGTTTGTTCGTCGCATCGCTGGTCCCGTGCACGTTGGCATCGGCGGCCGTGTGGACACGCAAAGCGGGTGGAAACGAATCGATCGCGCTAATGACGACCGTCGTTACCAATCTGGCCTGCATCGCGGTAGTGCCCATCGGTGTCGCCTTGGTGCTAGCAAAAACCACGGAACTGTCGTTGACCGATCAGGTCTGGAATCTAACCTGGGTCGTGGTTATTCCCATCGTGTTGGCGCAAACGATGCGGATGGCAGGACTCGCGGAATGGGCAGATCGCCAAAAGCTCCGCTTATCGTTCCTTGCCCAGCTCGGTATTCTGTCGATGGTGGGCTTCGGATCGATCGCG
>NZ_JBFHFD010000453.1:0-7034 GCF_041583735.1 Novipirellula sp. | reverse complement strand
CTTGCAGTTCTTACCATCAGAAATCCAATCGAGTCACAGGATTGAGGAAACGGCTCGGGCCCCCAAAAAAGCCATCGAGCCGATGTCGTGCGGTGAAAACAATTCCGCTTCGAAAAAACCAGTCGTGTCCGGCGGGGGGCGTATCGAAGCGGGTGCGAGGGGCAAATCGCAGTTTAGGACTGCTGCAATTGATCCAACAAACGTCCGGGGCTACCCATGGCGTGATAACCTCCATCGACGTGCAGGATATCGCCGGTGATTCCGTTGCTATCATCGCCAAGCAAGAATGCACCGGTCCGCGCGACTTCGTCGTGAGTCACGTTGCGGCCCATCGGCGCCATGTGCTCGTACATGGTCAACATTTTTTCAACGCCCGCAGCACGACCGGCCAATGTCCGGATCGGGCCTGCTGAAAGGGCGTTCACCCGTACTCCTAATGGCCCCATATCGTAAGCCAAATAGCGGACCGTGGCGTCCAATGCTGCCTTGCAAATCCCCATGACGTTGTAGCCGGGAACGCACTTCTCCCCCCCAAAATAGGTCATGGTAGCTATCGCACCCCCCGGGTTCATGATACCCTTAGCAGCGTTAGTACAAGCGATCAAAGTGTAGACACTGACGTCCATTGCCAATTTAAATCCGGCGCGACTTGTCTCGACGGTATCGCGAGAAAGGTCGTCGCGGTCGGCAAACGCGATGGAATGCAGCATAAAATCGATTTTTCCAAATTGTTCCTTAGTGTGATCAAAAACACTGCGGATATCGTCGTCATTTTGCGCATCCATGGGTACAAGAAACTTTGCGTTCTCATACTTGTCGGTGAGTTGCGAAACGCGACGGCGATTTCGTTGCCGTTCGTCATCCGCGCGGTCGGGTAAATGAGTAAATCCACATTCACCACCTTGATCCATGATTTGTTTTGCGATGGCCCATGCGATCGAATGGTCGTTCGCCACGCCCAGAATCAGACCTTTTTTGCCTTTGAATTGCATCGTCACTTCATTCCTAAAAATCTTGGCGGTCACGTAGAGAGACCGAGTTTTGCAAATATCGCATCAACAGTTTACGCGATTCAACTTCGCGCCGCGTGGCAACGAAGTCACAGGATAACGGGTAAGTACCATCCTCGTCTATTTGTCTAATTTCGCTTGGGAAACCTTTCAATGACCGAGACACCTGCATTGATCGAATCTGACCGGCTCGAGAATGAGTTATCGATTGATATTTTGAAGACATTGCAAGCAGACCATTCCCGCCACGATTTTCTAGATGTGGCAATTCCCGGGGTTTTACAGTCGATGGGAGGAACCTTGGGCGGTTTGGTCAGCCAACGCAGTGGCAAATGGACACCGGAATGCTGGGTCGGCGAAAAATTGCCATTTCCATCCGAATTAGTCGGGGAAGCCTTTGACCGCGGGGTCACGATTTCAGCCGACGGATGGCATGCGATCCCGCTGGCCCAACCGCAACGCGGATCCAACACGACGGGCGAACCGTCGCCCAGCTCGGCATTGGTGATGCGATTGTCTGACGATAGGAGTCGACTCGAGCCGACCGAATCGGCTCCGCACACTCAGCCGATCGCAGACATGTTGTCGGCGGCGCTACACCGAATTGACACCCATGACCGTAATCTACAGCGAATCGATCAGTTGTCTTCGGTGCTGCGAGCGGCCGCTCAGTGGCAGCAACTCGATGATGATGAAGCCCTGCTGCAGCGGATCGCCGACACCGCAACGAAACTGCTGCACTGTGAACGCGCCAGTATCTTTTTGTGGGACCGACGACGCAAGAAACTCATCGGACGTCCGGCACTTGGCGTCGAGGGCAAACCGCTCGAAGTGGACGACAAAGCAGGCGTGGTCGGTGAAGTGCTCAGCACCGGCGAAGCCAAAATCTGGAACGGCAACAGCGACGATGACGAATCGCGAGTCAACCGCACGGTGGACCGCACGCTCGAGTTCCAAACTCACTCGTTGGTGGCCGTGCCGATGTGCAATCCGGTTGCTCATTTTGGCGCAAACACCAAACCGACCGCCCATGGCCGCGAAGAAATCGTCGGGGTATTCGAAGCAATCAACCGTCGCAACGGTTCGTTCGATCATTCCGACGTCGTGCTGCTATCGGACTTGGCACTGCATGCCGCCGCTGCGATCCACAGCTTGCAAACGAGGAAATCGCTGACCGATTCGCGTGACCGATTGGTCGACGACGCCGCCTCGAAAACGCAACTGATCGGCAACCACCCTTCGATTGATCAGGTGCGTAAAAATGCACAAAAGGTTGCCGCAACCGATCTAACCGTGCTGGTCCTAGGCAGCAACGGCACGGGCAAAGAAGTGCTCGCACGGCACATCCATTACGAAAGCAATCGTCGTAGTGGGCCGTTTATTGCCGTCAACTGCGCAGCCTTGGTCGAGTCATTGTTAGAGAGCGAGCTGTTCGGCCACGAAAAGGGCTCGTTCACCGACGCCAGCCAAACTCGGGTGGGCAAGTTCGAACTGGCAAATGGCGGAACCCTATTTTTGGACGAAGTGGGCGACATGAGCCCCGGCGGCCAAGCAAAATTGCTACGGGTACTCGAAGACAAAGTGGTCATTCGCGTGGGCGGATCGCAAACCATTCCCGTCGACGTCCGCGTGATCGCTGCCACCAATCAGCCGCTCGAACAACGAATTATCGAGAAACGGTTTCGCGAGGATTTGTTCTTTCGGCTGAACGTTGTTTCGCTGACGCTTCCTTCGTTAGCCAAACGTGGCGACGACATTTTGATGTTAGCCAACCACTTTCTGCAGCACTTCGCCTATCAAATCGGGCGGACGGTTCCGACCCTCGATGCCAACGCAAAATTGACGATGCTGTCGCATCCGTGGCCTGGAAATGTTCGCGAGCTACGAAACACAATGGAACGCGTTTGCTATCTGTGCAGCGGGGATCGGATCGGGGTTGATGACTTGATGTTGACCGGAACCTCATCGCTGACCTCGGGGGGGAATCGTGAAGCCTCGTTTTTGTCCAGCGCCCCACCGTCACTCTCCGATGCGACCCGCATCTATCAAGTCGCCCATATCAACCAAGCGATCGAAAACTGTCGCGGCAATATGACCGAAGCGGCGGAGCGACTCGGACTGCATCGCTCGAACCTGTACCGCAAAATGCGTCAGTTGGGTATGCCCACCTCGGGCGAATAAACGCGTGCATTTCGCTTGCTCAAAGCGAGTATGGGACCTCGGCGTCCCTGGGCTACCACCTTTCCCAAGCATCCCGGATCGCCTAAAAACGGGGCTCCGCGGCCCATCGTGAGCCGCCCGCAACGACAAATCCACCGCCCCATGCTGCGGTGGTGCGTCCCCTCTCAACAAGCCCCCCATCGGTCATGTTCGAACCTCGCCGCACGCTTTACGGATCTCTTGACTGTATCGTCATTGACGGAGGCCCGTCGCCGAAAGTCCTGGTCGTTCTGTGTCACGGCTACGGAGCCCCTGGCACCGATCTCGCTTCGCTCGCGTTTGAATGGATCACGTTGCTGGGTGAGGACGCAGTCGATTTCCGCTTTGTTTTCCCTGCGGCTCCGCAAACGTTGGCTGAAATGGGGATGCCCGATGGACGTGCGTGGTGGCCGATCAACATGGCTCAACTTGCACAACACGCTCAATCCTCGTCGTTTAGCGAACTGCACACCGCAGTCCCACCGGGAATCGATGAAGCGCGTCAAACGCTCAGCGACAGTATTGCGGCGATGAAAGTCGAGATGGGCGTCCCCGACGCTCCCCTCGTGCTAGGCGGATTTTCACAAGGTGCGATGTTGACGCTCGATACGGCGCTTCGCGGGACCATCGATCCCCCGCAGATATTGATCCTATTTTCAGGAACATTGGTCTGCCAATCTCACTGGAACGCGTCGCTCAGCCGACTCCAACAAACCCGCGTCTACCAATCCCACGGCAACGTCGATCCCATCTTGCCTTATTCCAGCGCCGTCGCATTGTCACAGTGGTTAAGCGAAGCGGGCATCGAAACCGAGTTTCATTCGTTTCGTGGAGGGCACACCATTGATGGTGAATCGATCGAAACGACGGCACAGTGGATGAACGCCTTGCCGCGCGATGCCTAGCGGACTGTTGCCATCGACTTTGACAGCGGAACGACGCGACAGCGATTTAGTAGTCGCATTCCATGCTGGAACTGCTCGATTCGGGAGTCCAATCGATCAGAGGTCGGTGATTGGAGTGACATCGCAACATCACGCAAACCAGCGAGGGGATGGGTAGCTCACGATGCGTTGCCATCGAGATCACCGCCAAGTTGTACGAGACCATCGCAGCGTGCGATTTTTCTTGCGCGGCAGCAAGGCCTTGGATACACCCTCGGATGGTACCGCGATGTGCAAGGACTTCGTCCGCCTCAACCTGTTTGACTAACAACGAGGATGTGACCACCAATTGACGCTGCTCGTCGGCCAAGGCTCTTGCCGAAGCACGGTTTGAACTATCCAAACGCAATTTACTTAATGCGTTCTCCGATTTTCGGAAAGCATCCGCTAATTGAATCTGACGGGCGGTCTCAAAATCGCTCGGCAATGCGTCGAGCAGATGTCCGACGATTAAATGCTCTTTCGCAATCGCTTCGACCAAGCATTCAAGTGACGCATCGCAGTGCCGCTGCATCTTGGCTAGTTGACGATATCCCGCAGCAATCAAGGCGAGACCAGCCAACATCGCCATCGCGAACATGAACGCAATGATCTGTAGCAAAATCCCCCCCTTGATTAACTCAGTGCCGATTTGAAATATCATTTGTAGCAGATCCTACTCCTCGACGTAATTAATTGAGTTCCATCTTTTTGACCGGTTTGCATAAAAAATCTTGCCCGTTCGCAGCGAAACCAGATCACGCCCCCCCTCGTTTTGCTGCATTAAGGGCATGTCACGCAGGAAACCCCTGTGATGGCGGCGGAAGCCGCGAAGCCGAATCGAGAAACAATATAAATCTTGGTATTATTTCATCCTTGGTATATTTACATCACGTCAACTCAGCGATCGTCCTGTCATTGGGCTTTAGCACTGCGGGATAGGTCGCTGCTAAAACATTCCTCACACGCCATTACTCACCTTTGAACATGACTCAAATTGCAAGCCGGCGTCCGACGCCCGCTGAAACCACTTCGCCCTACCATCGAGAACTGATCGAGCGAGTCACCGGTGACTGTGTCCTGAAAGCGATGGACAACCAATTGTTTACAATCTGCGAGCTCGCAGGCAGCCTTTGCGCCGAGCAGCTCGACAAGGTCCATCCGCCTTATGGTTGGACGATTCGCCAAGTTTACGAACACTGCAGCAATGCCGAGCGAGTGTTTGGTTATCGCATATTGCGATTTGCTGCGGGCGATACGACCGAGCTTCCCGGATGGGACGAAAACGCGTATGCCGACAGCCGTTTTGGGCTCGGCAATTTCCACCAAATCGTTGGCGAATTGGGGGCTCTGCGGCAAGCGAATGTGGCCTTATTGCGGCGAATTACTCCCAATGCCTGGGATCACAGCGGTGTCGCCGAGAAACAAACCGTGACGGTGCGGGCACTCGCTTGGATCGCGGCGGGGCATCTGCAGCACCATTTGGAAATTGTTGCCAATCGCTGCAACGTACCGCTGAAAATGCAAGCCGCGATGTAGACGCGTCCTCCTTATAAACCGAGAGCGACAAGATACCGGGGGGAACGCGAACTCGTGTTAACTCAAGCGAGATTGGACCACACTGGATTCCTCAAGCTCGTCTTGGCCCCTAGCCCCGATCGGATCTTCATTCTCGCCCTGCAGATCCAGGTGCGTTTTCATCGTTGCCAATAATGCGAGCAAGCGGTCGGGGTGTTCTTGTCGATCCATCAACGTGTAAATCAGCAACAACTCGCGTAGCCGCAAAGACGCGTACAACGGATCGGGCAGCGAGACCTGCGACAAATCAAGATTCGCGTGATAAGCCAACAGATGTGCGGCATTTTGTCGGTCACAAACGCCAAAACCGTGCGTCTTAGGATATAGAAAGTGATTACTCAATCGCCACAACAACGCGATGATCACGGCGAGTATCGCCAGCTGGAAACCAGTCGCGATGACCAGCGGAATCGGCCCCGACGCCCCCGCACCGTACAAGATCATCGTCCGCAATTGATACGCGGCCATGATCACGATCATCACAAACAGCAATGCAAACACGCCTGCGATGAATCGTGTCGCGATCCCCAATGCCCGGTGAACGACGGGACGATTCGGCAGCGGCGGTGGTGAATAGGGTGACGACAAGAATCCCTCCCCCTTTTATTAAATGGTTCAAACGCGATGTCGATGAAAAATTGCCCTCGACCTCTTCTTGCCATGCTCCTGCTGGGCATGCTGCTGTGCGGTTCGCCGCTCAACGCAGCGACAATGGAACGCTATTCGCTCACGTTTGGTAAAACGACGGGTGGCAACACGACGGGTAAGCTGGGTGCGAAGCAAAAGTCGGATGACCGTGGCGAGATCAAGCTGACGGACAAACAGCTTCAAATTCAGATTTTTTCCTCCGTCGGCATTGGCCAGCTGAAACTGCACCGCAGCGCCGCGGAAACGTCCTGGCCCCAAACCGTGGTGTTGTTGATTCAACACAAGCCAGGAAAGCCGCTCGCTGAACTCGAAGGATTCACGCTACGAGGTAAATCCATCCTGATTCAAGGGTCTCGGCGAACCAGCGGTGCGATGGATCAATTCATTCTGACCGACGAGGGTGCGAAATTCCAGAACTTACCGTCCCAAAAAGCCAATATCCGGGTTTCGCGTACGAAAGACGCGATGCGAGTGGAGATCCCCGGCGAATTGCTCTCCGCTGAAACCGAGATCGAGATCCAGTGGATCGATTACTACCGCTCTTGAGCGTATCCCGCTTCCTTTTTCACCAGCCTTGTTCGATTTTCACCAGCCTTCTTCGATGCCAAACGCCGACCCCAACGATCGATCTCAAAACCCCGACCTGGAAAAACTGCATCGTTTCGCCTCGATGCTG
>NZ_JBFHFD010000452.1:0-7055 GCF_041583735.1 Novipirellula sp. | reverse complement strand
GACCTATGGTGGTTGGGACATGCATAACGACATTACCGGCGGGATGCGACGATCCACTCCGGCATTGGACGTTGCGTTGTCAGCACTGTTGGACGATTTGTCCGAGCGAGGCATGCTCGATGAAACGCTCGTCATGGTCAGCAGCGAATTTGGCCGCACGCCGAAGATCAACAAGGATGCCGGCCGTGACCATTGGCCAAAGGTGTTCAGTGTGATGTTGGCTGGTGGGGGAATCAAGGGAGGCACAATCTACGGTGCCTCGGATTCGACCGCATCGGAACCCGAAGAAAATGCGGTTTCCCCAGCCGATCTTGCGACCACCATGTATCGCTTGCTTGGCATTGTTGCCGACAAAGAATTGATGGCTCCTGGTGATCGTCCGATTGAAATCGTCGATGGTGGCAACATCATCGAACCCTTGTTGGCATAACGCGGCACGCTTTGCCGCTCGTACTTGTCAGGGGAATTCGAGCGAGGACACCTTGTGTCCTCGCTCTGCTCTGACGTCTTTTGTTAATTATTTTAGTGCGGCATCGACTCGCCGCCTTGCATCGTTTGAACTCGCCTTTATTGGACGCCCAAGTGAATTCACGATCCCTCGCCACCGCGTTTGTTGCATTTAGCTTGATGACGCTGGTTGTCACCACGGCAATGGCAACGTTACCGGAAGTCACCCGTCTGAAACCGCTCGGCGTCCGCCGTGGCGAAGAGACGACGGTCTTGTTTCAAGGTGCCCGGCTGAAGGATGCACATCAAGTGCTGACCGATGTCCCCGGTATCACGATTCTTGAAGTCAAACCGATCGATAACGCCAAGGTCGAAGTCAAGTTGAAGGCGGATGAAAAACTCGCCCCGGGCTTGTACCCTGTTCGCTTGATAACGAAGAGCGGCATTGCCAACCTGCGATTGTTGGGCGTTGGGACGATGCCGGTGGTCGAAGAGGTGGAACCGAACAATGATTTCAGCAAACCGCAAACCATCGATCTGAACACGACGGTCGAAGGGGTTGTCGATCGAGAAGACGTTGATCATTTTCAGGTCAAGTTGAAGGCGGGCGATACGCTAAACGTCGAGATCGAAGGGCTCCGTTTGGCTTATTCACTGAACAATCAGAACATTCTTGACCCCTTTGTTTCGATTCTGAACGAAGGTCGTTTTGAAGTCGCCACCAGCGACGATTCGGCGCTGTTGCAACAAGATGGCGTTTGTTCGTTCACCGCAACCGAAGACGGTACCTACACCGTGCTAGTCCGCGACAGTTCGTTCGGAGGCAATGGCAACGCCGGCTACCGACTGCATGTGGGGACGTTTCCACGTCCCGTTGCCGCGGTTCCCGGTGGGGGCGTTCCAGGCGACACACTGAAAGCGAACTTGGTTTCATTGGATGGCACGATCAGTCAAGCATCGGTCCAACTTCCTAGCGAACCGCATGATCAATGGGCGGTGGTTACCGAAAATGAAAAAGGCATTTCGCCGTCACCCAACTGGGTACGAGTCAACGAGTTGCCTGTGGTGATGGAACAGGAACCCAACGACGACCGCGCCAAGGCGCCTGAATCGGCTGTGCCCGCTGCATTTTGTGGTGTGATTGAAAAAGAAGGCGATTTCGATTGCTTCAGTTTTCAATGCAAAAAGGGCGAGCGTTTCCGGGTGACCGTGTTCGCTCGCAATGTGATTCGTTCACCTTTGGATGCCGTGCTGAACGTGTTTGCTCCGGATGGAAAGACTTTGTCGTCCTCGGATGACATCGGCACTAACATGGATCCATTTGTCGAGTTTACTGCTCCGGCCGATGGAAAGCATAGTGTGCGGATTTATGATCACCTTCGCGGCGGCAGTGCGATCCATCATTACCGCATCGAAGTCACTCCCGCAGTCAGCGAGTTTGATTTGAACTTGGCCGAGTTGCGTCGTTATTACCCGCAGGTGGTTTCGGTTCCGATCGGCGGCCAAACCGCGTTCATGGTCAATGCGGCACGTCGGGGATATAACGGCGAAATTTTCATGGAACTTGATGGGCTTCCTGAAAACGTCGTCGCTCAAACCTTTCCCATGCCCGCTGGGCGTGGTGAGATTCCGGTGCTGTTGACTGCGAAACCGGAAGCGACGCATACCGCTTCGCTGTTTGATATTCGTGGCAAAGGCGATGAGAAAAACGCCACCGTAACGGGTCAACTAAAGCAAACCCACCAATTGGTGCTTGGCCAAAACCGGCGTGCGATGTGGGGCTATGACACCGATCGTGCCGCGGTGGCCGTTACCGATGCGGCGCCTTTTGAGATCGAGTTGGTTCAACCGAAAACGCCGATCGTTCGTGATGGTAGCAAGGAACTCGTCGTCCGCATCAAACGCGGCGAAGGATTCGACGGCGCGGTTTCGCTAAGTACGCTCTACAATCCGCCTGGGGTTGCGGTCAACAATAGCCGCAAAATCGACAAAGGCCAAACCGAAGTTCAAATTCCGATCACCGCCAACGGTAGTGCTGCTGTCGGAACGTGGCCGGTGATTATGATCGCAAGTTACCCCACCGATAACGGCACTGCGGAAATCGCGACGACTCCGATCATGTTGGAAATCCAAGAACAGCTGTTCCGCTACAAGTTCCCCCGCTCCGCTGCAGAACTTGGAACCGAAGCAACGGTGGCAGTCGAAGTCGAAGTGCTGCGAGATCTTCCCGGTGACGCGGAAGTGGAATTGGTCGGGATTCCGAATGGGTT
The DNA here is from genome assembly GCF_041583735.1 of Novipirellula sp. Classification (NCBI taxonomy): domain Bacteria; kingdom Pseudomonadati; phylum Planctomycetota; class Planctomycetia; order Pirellulales; family Pirellulaceae; genus Novipirellula; species Novipirellula sp. The sequence continues at coordinate 4,338 of NZ_JBFHFD010000452.1, read as the reverse complement.
GACCAGTTCGGCTGCAGTCCAAAAGGTCAGCAAAGATTCAACGAGCGTGATCTTCCCGATCACGGTTGCCAAAGACGCCAAGACCGGGAACCACAAAACGCTCGTCTGCAAATCACGTGTTACTGTCGGTGACGAAGTGATTGTGCAAACCAATGGTACCGGTGAAATTCGAGTGGATGCACCATTGCCACCAAAGAAAGACGCACCGGCTAAACCGGCTGCACAACCCAAGCCTGTCGAAGCCAAGCCTGCCGCGCCGAAACCACTCAGCCGGCTCGAACAGCTTCGGCAAATGAAGAACCAGTAAGCACGCGTTTCGGCGGGGAGGGCATTTTCGTTTGTCCTTCCTCCGTCGATCGACCCCCCCGTATTCAATCGATCCCGTAATTAAACGATCCTGATTTAAACGATCGCTTTTATTGTTCAACGAGGAACATCGGCATGAAGTTTCCATTCATCAAATTACTCGAGCGGATCGCGCTCGGCGTGGTTATCACCACGACCGGTGCCGTTTCTGCGATCGCGGTCGCGCCCGAGTCATCGACTCCGAGCAGCAACACGGCGCGTCGACCAAACATTGCGGTCTACCCGAGTGAAATCAAGCTTGGTTCGGCTCGTGATTTCCAGTCGTTTGTTGCAGTACTGCGACGCGACGACGGTATCACCGAAGACGCCAGCGAGCGGATGGAGTGGTCGATCGCCGACGAATCAAAGGTCCGTCGTGATGGTTTCATGCTGCATCCGGTCGCCGATGGCCAGACCGAGTTGGTTGGCTCGTACGCAGGCACCGAGGTTCGCGTGCCGATCACCGTGACGGGCGCGTCGACCAAACCCGAAATCAGTTTTGAAAAAGACATTATGCCCGTGCTAACACGCTCGGGGTGTAACACCGGATCATGCCATGGTGCCGCTCGCGGCAAAGACGGATTCCGTGTCAGTTTGTTTGGTTTTGACCCCGATGGAGACTACTTTCGCATCACGCGTGAGATTGGGTTCCGACGAATTAACCTTGCGGTTCCTGAAGAGAGTTTGTTCCTCAAAAAATCGATCGGTGCCGTGCCTCATACCGGCGGTAAGCTGTTTGACACCGATTCGGACTATTACGCCACTATTTTAGAGTGGTTGCAGAAGGGAGCCAAAGCTGATCCTGCCGATGCCAAGCCACCGGCTGTCGAGTCGCTTGCGATCTATCCGCCCCAAGCGGTCATCGAAGGTGACGGAACCCAGCAGCGATTTGTTGCCGTAGCCACCTATAGCGACGGCAGCACGCGTGACGTCACGCGGCTCGCCGCGTTCACATCGAACAACTCGGGGACCGCCGAAATCGATTCGATGGGCGTGGTCACCGCTGGACGTCGCGGTGAAGCATTTGTAACGGCACGCTTCGTCACCGAGACGGTCGGCAGCCAAGTGCTGGCACTTCCCACCGATTTGCAGTACACCGCTCCGAAGATCGAAGGCGAATACATCGATCAACTTGTTGGCAAAAAACTGCAACAGCTTCGCATTCTGCCGAGCGGGCGTTGCAGTGATGAAGAGTTCCTGCGCCGTGTCACTTTGGACGTCACAGGGGTGCTGCCGACCGAACAAGAGTATCAACAGTTCGTTGTGGACGCCGCTCCCAACAAACGTGCGGAATTGATTGATCGGTTGCTCGAACGGAAAGAATTCAGCGAGATCTGGGCGATGAAGTTCGCGCAGTTATTGATGATCAAGAGCAGCAATACGGTCAGTTACAAATCGGCATTTTTGTATGCGAATTGGTTGACTGACAAATTTGCTCGTAATGTCCCCATCGATCAAATGGTCCGTGAACTACTGACCAGCACGGGCGGCACATTCACTTCGCCCGCGACCAACTTTTACGAGATCGAACGCGACACGCTGAAGACGGCTGAAAATGTTGCGCAAGTCTTTATGGGGATCCGAACGCAATGTGCCCAGTGTCATAACCATCCGTTTGACCGCTGGACCATGAACGACTATTACGGTTTTGCTTCGTTCTTTTCGCAAGTGGGACGTAAACAAGCCGAAGACTATCGTGAAAAGATCGTTTACAACCGTTTTGGTGGTGAGGTCAATCACCTCGTGACGGGCAAGCCCGTGCCACCCACTTTCCTCGGTGGTGAATCGCCTGACACCCAAGGCAAAGATCGTCGCGAAGTGGTTGCGAACTGGTTGACCAGCAAAGATAACCCTTACTTTGCTCGCTCGATCGCCAACCGGATTTGGGCTCATTTCATGGGCGTAGGTTTGGTGGATCAAGTCGACGATATCCGTATCAGTAACCCGCCAAGCAACCCCGAGCTGTTTGACACACTTGGTAACAAATTGGTGGAATACAATTTCGACATGCGGTCACTCGTTCGCGATATTTGCAATAGCGAAGCGTATCAACGCAGTTGCCAATCGAACGAGACCAATGCTCATGACAACCGCAACTATGCGTACGCCGTCGTGCGGCGTATCCCGGCGGAAAGCATGCTCGATTGTTTGTGCCAAGTCACCGAAGCGCCAGAAAAGTACCGCGGGCTGCCACTGGGTGCCTCAGCGGTGCAGATCGCTGATGGTGCAACGTCCACTTACTTCCTGGACACCTTTGGACGCTCACCACGAGCGACCGTTTGTGAGTGCGAAGCGACCACGTCGCCATCGCTTTCCCAAGCACTTCACCTGCTAAACGGAAGCTCCGTGACCAACAAGATCGAGCAGGGCAAAGTGATTCAGAAATGGGTCAAAGAGGAAAAACTGAGCAACGAACAGGTGATTGAGCGAATTTACATCCGTTCGCTCGCTCGCAAACCGACCAAGGAAGAACAAGAGAAACTGCTCGCAACGATTCCAGCCGAAGGGGACAGCACCGCTGCACTGTCGGATGTTTTCTGGGCCGTTTTGAACAGTCGCGAGTTTGCATTTAATCACTAATTAGAATGTAAAAACGCCTTTGATTTCACACTCGAAAACTCGACCCTCCACACGATTTCCAATCGCTATGATTCGACTGAATATTGCCGCCTTACTTGTTCTGTCCGGTTGCGGAGTCAGCTTCGCCGCTGACGAAAAATCCACTCCCGAAGTGAAGAAGGTTACGTTTGAAGACGATGTGAAGCCGATCTTTCGCCAACATTGTGCAAGCTGTCACAACCAAGGCGAAAAGAAGGGCGGCTTGGCGTTGGATACTTACACGGCATTGATCGAAGGGGGGGGCAGCGGCGAGGTCGTTTACGACGACGGCGACCCATCGGCGAGCCGTTTGTGGCAATTGGTCAACCATGATGACACGCCGATCATGCCTCCGAACCAAGACAAATTGCCGGCCGAACAGCTGGCAGTTATCCAGGCTTGGATCGAAGGTGGCATCTTGGAAAACTCGGGTTCCAAAGCCAAAGCGAAAAAGAAAAACTCACTTGCCTTTGTCGCAAGCACTGGCGGGAAACCCGAAGGTCCCGTGGCGATGCCCGAATCGATTCCTCAGCGTGTGCCGGTTGTCACCGATCGGGCTGCTGCGATTACGGCGATTGGCACAAGCCCCTGGGCACCGTTGGTCGCGATCGCGGGACAAAAGCAAATCGCATTGTACCACACAGAAACGTCCGAACTGCTGGGCATCTTGCCATTCGAAGAGGGGATTGCACAGTCGCTGCGTTTTAGTCGTGATGGCAGTTTTTTAATCGCGGGTGGCGGCGAGCATTCTTTGAAGGGAATTGCGGCGATCTATGACGTCAAAACCGGCGAACGCGTGGCGACGGTCGGCGACGAGTTCGATGTGGTTTTTGATGCCGATGTGAACGCCAGCATGTCGCGAGTCGCGATGGGCGGGCCTCAGAAGATGTTGCGTATCTACGACGCTACCGATGGCGAGTTGCTTTTTGATCTCAAGAAACATACCGACTGGATCTTTGCGGTTGCTTACAGCCCCGATGGGGTGTTGATCGCGTCGGGGGACCGCTCTGCCGGCCTTAGTTTGTGGGAAGCCGATACCGGCCGAGTGTATTTGGATTTGGCGGGTCACAAAGGAGCGATCAATTCTGTTGCTTGGCGAGACGATTCGAATGTCTTGGCCAGTGCGAGTGATGACGGAACCGTCAAAGTTTGGGATGTCGCCGAAGGCAAAACGATCAAGTCGTTTAACGCTCATGGTGGCGGCGTCACCGCGGTTGTCTTTGATCATCAAGGACGAATGGTGACCGCAGGTAAAGACAACAGAGCCAAGCTCTGGGATGCCAATGGAGGACTGATTCGCGAGTTCAACCCGGTTTCCGAAGATGTGCTCGAGGCCGCGATTACCCACGATGGCAGCCGAGTGATCTATGGCGATTGGGACGGGCAAGTCTTCAG
>NZ_JBFHFD010000451.1:0-7065 GCF_041583735.1 Novipirellula sp. | reverse complement strand
AGCGGAAGAGACGAAGATCGCAGAACTTCATCAGGAGATCGCAGGCACCGCGACCACCGTCTCGGAAACAAAACAGGCGTTGGTTGCCATGCGTTTGCGAAGCGAAGCCGACCAATTGCTAAAGGAACGGCTGCAAGGGGTTCGCCAAGCGATCGAATCAGAGAGTTTTGAGGAAGCGAGACGCAAACTGAATGAAATACCCGAATCGCTTCAAGGCTGGGAAACAGCGGTTCTGTCCTCGCTCGCCGATCAACGGCAAGCGAAGATCAAAGTTCGCACAATCGACTTGTCTTTATTAGGAAACGACTTTGGGACGCCACAATGGCATTGGGGTACCACCGATTCGCCTGACAAGTTTTTGTTGTTTCAGGCGGCGCAGTCGACGACCAAGTTGTTGATGATCGATTTTGCCTCGGCGTCAGCGGTCGACATCGGCGTGATTGGATCGGTCAACGATGTGTGCTTCAGCGAACAACGCGGATCGCTGACGCTTGCATCGGCGAGCCGCATTTCACGATGGACGACGGTGGCAAATCAGCAGCCTTTTGAGGAGCTACTGTATGCGGTATCTCCACCGGCGAATTCATTGTGGAGCATCGATCAGATGATCGTTCATCCACGGCATGGGACGGTCTATGCGGCCGTCAGTGTTTCGAATCCCTACGAGTTGATGCAGTCAGGATCCGCTGTCAATTACCGAGTCGCCGCTCGATTGCAACGAATCAAACGTGCCGAAGAACAACGCAAATTAGAGAGCCCCTTGATCGATCGTCATGCGAACGAGTGGTTTGATTCGTTCCGTTTGATGCGAATGAATGGCGACAAACCGGGTGTGATTTGGGAGCGGTATAACGACACTTCTGCAAAACTAGCGCTCCAACGATTTCTCAACGATCGAAGTCAGACGTGGGGATCTGCAGAGATTATTCGGATCGAGACACCGTCGATCGGTGATGTCTATTCCGAGTCTGGAAAACATCACCTTGCTATCATGGCAAGTTATCAAGTGGGTCTGCGTGCCAGGCCGCGTCCGGGGTTGCCCCTCAAAGCCCCTCACAATGAGATCATGACGATCATGGTGCCAATCTCCAATCGCGACCCAAATACGATCTTGCCAACGAAAGTGTTTGTCACCAGTCAGGATTGGTGGACATTGAACCGGGGGCAGATCGGTGCGAGTTCGCTCTCGCTTCGAGAGCGACCGGGAAGTTCGCGATCGACATGGATTGTGCCTTCCGAAATATCCGAACCGATGACCGAGGACGCTGCCGTCCTTGCAACTCGCAACCGTGTCGGCAGCAGCGTTTTGGTGGTTGATTCCGCAACGATCAACCGACTTCGAGGCCCTTTAGTTTGGCAATCCGAAATACCGCTCCACCGCTTTGCCCCGACACTTCGCTGGGTCACCTGTTATGCCGACGAAGGTGAATTGATGTTTGGCGAAATTGGCAAAGATGATTTTCATGCCATAGCATCGCTGGAGCACGAAGGAATCGGCAAATCGATGCAATTGACTGCGGACGCTCGCTATTTGTTTCGCAAAAATTCAAACTCGATCGAGTTTGTTGACATGGAACATCTCGTTCCTGTGGCGGTGCGGGATCCAGGGGACGAGCCGAGTCTGGAGGCGGATCCGTGAGCAACGATGTCAAAATTGAGCTGCCATCGCGATTCCAATTCAACCGTAAATTGGGGACCGGGCGTACGGCCCATGTCGTGCTGGCCAAGGATCAGGAACTGCATCGCGAGGTCGCCATTAAACTGATTTCGATTCGCACGTCCAGAACCGACGCGGTCGCGGCAAGCGTCAAGCTTGATTCCGATTCTCGTCACCGAGGCAGACGTGAAGTCGATCTGGCGTGTCGATTGCGGCATCCCCACATTGTTGCCGCTTATGACTTTTTCGAAACGCGATCGGCGATGGGATTGGTCCAGCAGGCGATCGAGGGAAGTGATTGGGCAGCCGAGTCCTCGCGTGCGAGCGAACGCGAGCAGGTGTCGCGAATGCGTAAATTGGCCTTGGCGGTTCATTACATTCACGAACAAGGCTGGGCCCACGGCGACATCAAACCCGAGAATGTGTTGGTCGATGCAGATGGAGAACCGTACCTCTGTGACTTTGGCAGCGCCCGTCTTTTGACTCATTCCGGCGTTGCGGTTCGCGATGATCACGTCGCCTCGGTTGAAATTGAGATCAACGGCACGCCCGCCTATATGGCACCGGAATGCGCGTCGGGACAGTCGCCCGCAAGCGTTGCTGCGGACGTTTACTCGTTGGGGATGTTGTTGATTGATCGGTTGACGGGGAGTTGTCCTTTTAGCGGAACGCCCGCAGCGATTCTTGACGCGGTCGTCCATCGTGGCCCACCGCCGCTAATTTCGCTGGGGTATTACCACAATCCGCGGATGCAGGCGATTGTTGACAAAGCGACTTGCCGTGACCCAAGGGATCGCTACCAAACCGCTGCCGCGTTTGCCGAGGATTTGAGCCATTATTTAGACAATCGTCCCTTGCTGGCCAAAGCATCCAGCCAATGGGAACGATGGCGATTGTGGGGCAAACGCAATCCGACAATGCGAGTCTTGAGTGGGCTTTTTGTGTCGGTGCTTGTGTCCGCTATTTTGCTGGTGACGGCCAATTGGCGATCGGCCAACCTGCAAAGCAAACGGTTGATTCAAAGCGAGACCCAACTCAATCTCGAATCGAATGCGTTGCGAAAAAGCGAAAGAGAGCTGACCGCGTTGATCGAGACGCTACGACTGCGGCAGGCGGCAGTGCAGCGTGCCGAATCGCTTTCGATCCAGTTGCGAAACAACGCCGAAGCGACTCAGCTTGAAAGGTTGGCGATGATCGAAAAATCAAAGAAGCTCGAGGCGGATGCCAAGCAGAAAATGCATGCCCTGCAAATGTCGATTGTCAAATCAAAGGCAGCCAATATTCGGTTACAGTCACTCAGTGAACAATCCACCGCCGAGCGGTCACGATTACTTAGTTTTACGAAACAGATCGCTGCCAATGAAAGCCGCGAAGCGATTGAAGCCGCCATCACCTCGATGCAAGCCTCGAACTGGGACGAAATGGAACTATCGCTTTCTGCAGTTCACGATGATTTCCGTGGGTTCTTGTATCACCATCTCTCGATGATCGCGTTTCAGGGAAGCGTAACGCCACGCACTCAGACGTTCGATGTCCCGTTCGACGTTGAAAAAGTGGTCTCGAGTCCCAGTGCTGCTGCGTTGGCCGCATTTTCAAGAGGGGGCCACGGTGTCTGGATCAATAAGGAAAGGCATCGGGTGGTTCCTCTGCCTGCACCCGACGAAATACGCAACGCTCGATCAGAGATCACTGCCACCGCGATTTCCGCCGATGGTAATGACATTGCCATCGGCTGGGACCACAAGGGAAGCTCGCAACGGATCACGACCTACCATGTCGCAGACGATCTGATTCAAATCAAACACGATCATCGGCTATCGCAGAACGTGAACGCGATGCGGTTTGTCGCTGGAAATTTGTATGCGTTGGTCTCGTCGCAAAACGGAGACTCGATTGGCTTGTTTGACCTTCAAACTAAAACCTTGGTTTGGCAGCGCAAAGACGATGCTGACGCAGACGCCCGCACCGGTAACGCAATCATGTTGTTGGAAACACAATGTGATCCCTACTCGACGTTGACGTTTGCGGTTTTCTCAAATAAAACCGCGCCGCAGTTACAGATCGTTTGCATTGACTTTCGTTCCCAAGACGCTCTGCCGATTGTTCACACCTTTGAGCTCGGGAATGTTGATTCGGTGTGGAATTTGACTTCGCTGTTCTTTTCAGATGGTACCGCGATCGGGACGATTAAAGAACAAGCCGTGTCGGTCGAACCTGTGTCACTGCAGTCGCATGATGCGAAAGCGATGAGCCAGCGAAAACAAACGATGCCGATTCGTTTGCGGCGGATGCCCGATGGAAGTGGTGTCGGTTCATCCCCACTCGTCCGCCAAGCGACGATGGTGATGCCTATGCCCGGCGGCGGGATGGGGATGGAAACGGGGAGGGAATTGAGTGACGTCTTTCCTGATTCCATCACGGGGCATCTCGTTTGCATCGATCGCGACCAGTTGGACGTGGTGTCGGTTGCCGAGTCTGAGGATGGGACACCGACGGAGTTGGTTTCGCTGCACTCGTTGCCACTGATCCCATCGATTCGCTATGTGCGAGGGTTGGCGACAGCGGACCATTCTCACTTCGTTCAGCGTGCGGATCACAAACTTGTCTTGCACCCGCTACAGCATCGGCCGAACCGTGTTTACGTCTCGGTCGACGATTTCGTAGCCAACCTTCGCGAGTTCACCGATCGCAACAACCTCGATGCAATTCTGATGCAAGAATGAACTTGCAATGTTGAGCGAGTTCGAGGATGCCGCCGGTGCTAAGTTTCCGAATTCGATCTGGTTTGTCCCAAGGCGGTGGGGGCTGCTAAACCTGGGACGACAACGGCAGAATTGATTTCGCTCTCGCGTGGCGGTGAATGATCTCGTGTCCTAACCAATAGGATGACGGATTGGCGCCCACGCCGCCCGCCCATTACGGCTTGGCGATCCAGCTGCGGATGAGGGTGGTGTCGGCGGTGTTCCAGAGTCTGACTTCGCCGTTCATCGATCCGCTGGCGATCCAACCGTCGTTGGTTTCGCCGGTTTGGCTGCACACCGCGAGCACCCAGTCGCTGTGCCCTGTGTACTGCTGGGAAATCGTGTTGTTACTTAAGTCGATGTTGAGCAGCCGTTTGTCAGAGCACGGAACCAACAGTCGGTTTCCGTTGCGAATCAACTTGAATCCTTCGCCGCCGATGGCGACCTCGACCACCTTCTTGGCACCGTCGATGTCCCAACGATGCATTTTGCCGTCCGTACCTACCGAGACGACTTGCTTGTTTTCAGCCAAAATGGAAACGCCACGCACGGCAGCTCCGTGGCCGGTGTAACTGGATATCAGCTCTCCGGATGCACCATCATAAACCTTGGCCGATTTGTCGCGGCTGGCCGACGCTAGCCGCGTGCCATCATCACTCCAGGCTACGGCGGTTACCCAGTCGGCATGGCTGGCGATGGTGCGGATCTCTTCTAGCGTTGCGACATTCACAATGCGAATCGAAGCGTCGGCTGCGGCGATCGCTAGCTCATCTGCCCCAGGTCGATACGCTAGGTCCAAGACGACATCGTTGGTTCTGGCGACAACCCCTTTGATCTCGCCAGTAGCAAAATCGATCAATCGCACTTCGCCACTGCGTCCTGGTTCGCCACAGCCGACGGCCAGCGTTCGACCATCGGGCGAAAACGCTAAAGCGAACACACGTTGTCCGACATTTTTGATCCGCCGCACGAGACTCGCATCGGCCGTGTTCCAGATCGCCAACTCGTGATAACCCCCCGTGACGAGCTGCGTTCCATCAGGCGAGAACACGGTTGCCGTGATCGGGACCGCTTGAGCGTAGACCTGCGGCGGATCGGCGTACTGCACCGCTGGAATGACCAACGACAGCAATCCGCTGGGATCGTCGCCGTCAAAACTTGCGCCGCCTGCGATCCAGTTTTTGAGCAATTCGATTTGCTCAGCCGTGAGTGGTTCGCTCTCGGCCGGCATCCGCTCGAACTCATCTTCACAAACCACTCGCCGCAATAACTCGCTGACTTGATCGGCGGACTTGGCAATCGGCGGTTCGCCAGAGTCACCCGGCTTGAGCAACTCTGCGTAGGTGTCGACTCGATAGCCGCCTTCGGCTTTCTTAGCACCATGACACGCCAAACAGCGATCAAGCAATATGGGCGCGATATCGCTACGAAAACTCACGGGCGGCACTTCCTCGCTCAATGCCTCGGCGCGAGACAACAGCAGGCTGGACAGCGCAGCGATGATGACGATGACGTATTTCATAAGGTGCTTTCAATGCTGAAACAAAAATTCGTCGGTGTTGAACAAAGCCCAACACACGTCCTCGACTCCGGCGACCGGATCGGGATTTTTGCTGCAATGTTCAACTGCGGCTTTCAATTCAATCTCGCTCGGTGGGCGGCATACGGCCGCCAAGTAAAGCTCGCGGACAACTTCGTCCACCGAATTGCCAGCAGCCAACGATTTGCGGAAACGATTGTTGGCGTCACGCAGTTTCTCGTGGATCACCGGACCATTGAACAATTCAATCGCCATCCCCAAATTGGAATCATCGGCTCGCTCACAGGCACAAACGGTGCTGCGTTCGGGTTGCCCAAACACTTTCAAAAAATCGACCTTCACAACGTCCGGAGCTGGCAATTGAGTCGCCAAAGTGCCCGCCGGCAGACTGCCATAGGTCTGCTTCAAGTCCAGGGTACGATTGATCGCATCGAGCAGTTGTTCGGCACTGAGCAACCGCGGTTCTTGATGCGAAAAATACTTGGTGTCGTCGGCGTTGAACTCGCTCGTTTGATAGCTGGCCTGATACGTGCGGCTGTTCAAGATCACACGCAACAAGTGTTTGCGATCGTATCCACTGTCGACAAAATCTCTTGCCAGTGCATCCAATAGTGGTGCATTCGAAGGTGGATTCGAGTCGCGAAAATCGTCGATCGGATCGACAATCCCGCGTGCAAAAAGTTGGCTCCAAATCCGGTTCGCTTCGATCCTGGCAAAATAGGGATTGTCCGGGTTGACTAACCAAGCGGCGAACGCATCGCGACGGTCCACATCATTGCTTGATTCGATCGTGCCAGTTTGTGGCAACCACGGAGCCATGACTTGGCCAGTCCGGGGTTGTGTCACGTCACCCGAAAAACTGGTGTAGATGAACATCTCGCCGGGCCGTTCGGTGTTGCGTCGCTGCACCCGATTGAAAAAGGCGCCGAGTCCGTAATAGTTGTCTTGGGTCCAACGTTCGAACGGATGATTGTGGCATTTTGCACACTGCAATCTTGCCCCCAAAAACACCTGCGAAATCGTTTCCCCGCATTCGTTCATGTCAGTCGAGGTACGATAGAAAGTCGCAGGCGGGTTCGCCAGAGTGCTGCCGCTGGCGGTCAGCAATTGTTTGGCGAATTCGTCGT